>JBAVOA010000364.1:0-5854 GCA_049691635.1 Aestuariivirga sp.
CACGCAACACGGCGCGGTGGAGGGGCTGCGGAATCCGCCCCACCGGGACAGCATCTGCCACAAGCCCCAGCATGGCAAAGAGCGCTTCAACGATGCGGTTGAGCGCTTCGCTGTTGCGTTCGATGGCCCTGGCCCAGTCCATGGTGTTTCCTTATCCAGTACAAAGAACAAAATAGGAACATGAGCCGATAGGAATAGATTGTCAAGGGGATATATGCGATATTTCTTTACAATTATTCTGTCATCCCGGCGTATGCTGGGATGACAGATAAAGGAGAGAGAGAGCAGGCGTTCATCGGGGTGACAGACGGGTAGGGGAATGATCAATATTTTATGCTCATCCCCAATGCTGCCAGCCAATGAGCCCGATGGCGATGAGCATGGCGATCTGGGTGCCCGACGCGCCGATGATGCGGGCCGGCGCCGAAGCATTGTCATGCTTGATGCCGAAGGGATGGATGAGCCGGGAGACCACAAGGATGCCGCCGATCACATGAAGCCACGTGGACGTTGCTCCGCCCGCCTCGGCAAAGCCCATCAATATGAGCGCCAGCGGCACATATTCGGTGAAGTTCCCGTGCTGCCTGATGCGCTCTTTCAATGCGGTGTTGCCGCCATCGAGCAGCGACACGCCGGATTTGGCCCGTAGCTGGATGACATGGAAGCTCAGGAAAATTGCCACGAGGCCAAGAATGGCGGCGTAGGCGCTGGTGATCTGATAGGTCATAGGTCTCTCCCTCTTGCGGCCCGGAATGGGCCTTCCCTATGAAGACGTTCGGGACTCGCCTACTATGACAGCGAAAGGAAAATATTTTGCTGATGAAAGCCGTTCTCTACGAAGCCTTTTCCGCTCCCCCGAAACTGCTGAACCTGGCCGATCCCGTGCCGGAAACACACGGTGTCGTCGTCAGGGTGATGGCCACCGGCGTCTGCCGCAGCGACTGGCATGGCTGGGTGGGCCATGACCCGGATATCCGGCTGCCCCATGTGCCGGGCCATGAACTGGCTGGGATCATCGAGGCCGTGGGCCGCGATGTAAAAAACTGGAAAAAGGGCGACCGTGTCACCGTGCCCTTTGTCAGCGGCTGCGGCGCTTGCCCCCAATGCCACTCCGGCAATCATCAGGTCTGCGACAACCAGTTTCAGCCGGGCTTCACCCATTGGGGCTCCTTCGCCGAATATGTTTCCATTCACTATGCCGATGTGAATGTGGTGGCGCTGCCGGAGAGCATCGATTTTGCGACAGCCGCGAGTCTCGGTTGCCGCTTTGTTACGTCTTTCCGCGCCATCGTCGATCAGGGCCGGGTGTCGGCCGGACAATGGGTGGCCGTCCACGGCTGCGGCGGCGTGGGGCTCTCGGCCATCATGATCGCCAATGCGCTTGGAGCGCAGGTCATCGCCATCGACATCACCGACCAGAAACTTGAATTGGCTAGGTCCGTTGGCGCCATGGCAACGGTGAACGCCGCCAAGGTGGCCAATGTCGTGGAAGCCGTGCTGGAGATTTCAAAGGGCGGCGCCCATGTCTCGGTCGATGCCCTGGGCCATGCCACGACCTGTTTCAATTCCATCAGCAATTTGAGGAAGCGCGGCAAGCATATCCAGGTAGGCCTCATGCTGGCCGAAAACAGCACGCCGATAGTTCCGATGGCCAAGGTCATCGCCCACGAGCTTGAAATACTCGGCAGCCACGGCATGCAGGCCCACCGCTACGGCGACATGCTGGCCATGATTCAATCCGGGAAACTTTCACCCGGCAAGCTCGTCGGAAAAACCATCAGCCTGGAACAATCGATTGAGGCACTGATGAACATGGACAGGTTTGAAGCGGCGGGGGTGACTGTGGTAACGAGCTTTTAGGAGGGAGTCGAACATATCCGGCAATGACAGACTTGTGGGGCTCTACAGCACCCCAAGCTCCACCAACACTTTCCGCAAATTTTCCGGCGAGGTGAAATGATGCGCCTTCATGCCGACGGCTTCTGCGCCCTTCACATTGGCGGCACTGTCATCAATGAACAGGCACTCTGCGGCCTCAAGGCCATTGCGCCCCAGCAGCAGTTGATAGATGGCGGGATCGGGTTTCAGCAGGCGTTCGTCGCCTGACACCACGATATCCCGGAAGTCATAGAGAAATTGAAAGCGCTGCTTGGCCTCGCTGAACTTTTCGCCATTCCAGTTGGTGATCGCATAGACCGGCGCGTCGCTGGCCACCAGCTCGTTGAAAATCGCCACCGTTCCGTCAATGGCATGGGGCAGGGTTTCATGCCAGCGCGTGTCATAGGCGGCAATGGCTTCCGCGTGTTTTGGGTGCTGTGCAATGGCCAGCTTGACCGCCTCGGCAAAGCTCCGGCCCCGGTCCTGTTCGAGGTTCCAGTCATGATTGCACACATGGGCGAGGAACCATTCCATCTCCGCCTCGTCGTCGAAGTATTGCGTGAAGAGAAAGCGCGGATCCCAGCGCAGCAGCACATTGCCAATATCGAAAACGATGTTCATGTTTGTGGTTCCGGACTTTCAAGCAGCGGTTGATACATCATGATGGCGTGTTCATGGAGAAGAAGTGTGGCGCTGCGCATCGTTGCATAATGCCTGCCCGGCAGATGCCACTGCACCCGCCGCCTGGCAATGAACCACGCCTTGCCAAGCGCCTTGCGCAGGGGTGAACGGTATTGAGGTTTGGGAAGGGCCTTCACCAATGATCCTCTTGCGTGAACGTCTTAACTGGCCTCCGCCATGGCTCCCGCTTCGGCGAGATTCACCGACACGAGCTGCGACACGCCGCGCTCCATCATGGTGACGCCAAACAGCCGGTGCATGCGCGACATGGTGAGCTCATGGTGGGTGATGATCAGAAAACGCGTTTCGGTGCGTTCCAGCATGGCGTCGAGCAGGTTGCAGAAGCGTTCCACATTGTGGTCGTCGAGCGGCGCATCGACTTCGTCGAGCACGCAGATGGGCGACGGATTGGTGAGGAACACGGCGAAGATAAGCGCCAGTGCCGTCAGCGTCTGCTCGCCGCCCGACAAAAGGGAAAGCACCGTCGGCTTCTTGCCCGGCGGATTGGCCATGATTTCAAGCCCGGCCTCCAGCGGATCATCGGACTCGATCAACTGCAGTTCCGCCTTGCCGCCGCTAAACAGGGTGGTGAACAGCTCGCCGAATTTCTCATTGACCGTGCCGAAGGCATCGAGCAGGCGTTGGCGGCCCTCGCGGTTCAGGCTTGAAATGCCGCCGCGCAATTTGTTGATGGCCTGGACCAGGTCATCGCGCTCCTTGATGAGCGTGGAAAGCTGCGTGGCAACGGCTTCAGCCTCTTCCTCGGCGCGCAAGTTCACCCCGCCAAGGCGCTCGCGATCTTCGCGCAGCCCCATGAGCTTGCGCTCGATGTGTTCCGTATCCTCAATCTTGTCCACGTCGAGGCCCGCCGTGGCGACGATTTCGGACGGCGCGCATTGCAGGGTCTCGGCGATGCGGTGCTCGCACTGTTCATGGCGCTGCCTTGAAGCTTCAAGGCGGGCTTCGAAGCGGGCATGGTCTTCACGCGAGGTTGACGCCAGTTCCTGGGCCTCGCGCAAAAGCTGGTCGGCGGCGCGTACGGCGTTTTCGCCCTCGGCCAGGGCATCGGCGGCGGCCTTGCGGTCGGTCTCCGCTTCCTGCAGCAGGTTCATCAGCTTGTGGCGCTTGTCCGCCAGGATCTGCGGCATGCCCGCAAGCTCGGCAATGGCGCCACGGGTTTCCTCGCTGCGGGTTGTGAGCTGGGCAATTTGTTCCGTCGCCCGCCGTGCCCGCTCGCCCCACTGGCTGCCTTCCGATTCGATGGCTGCAAGACGGTCCGTCCGGGCCTTGGCTTCCCGTTCAAGGCCGTCATGCTTGGCGCGCGCTTCCGCATAGGCGGCCCGCTCGCGATTGACATTGTCGCGCAGCGCCGAAACTTCCTGGGTCAGGCCTTCAAGTTCCGGCATGGCCAGCAGTTCGGCCTCGGTTGCCGCAAAGCTGCCGCGTGCCTCTTCAAGCGATTGGCTGATGCGGCGTATGCCCTCGTCCAGCGCGCTGGTCTGGGCCAGGCGCTCGGCAATCTGCCGCTCATGCCTGGCAAGCGCCTGCCGTGAAACTTCAACCGATGCTGTGGCCGCCCGCCAGGCTTCGCGCTTCTCGCGCTCGGTCATGGCTCCAGTTTCGACCGATTGCCTGGCCGATTCAAATTTTTGCGCGGCATCTGCGGCGTCGCGAACCGCGCTCTGCATTTCAATGTCGAGAAGCGAAAGCCGGTTGCGTTCGGCAAGGCGCTTGGCCGCTGCTGTCGGCGCATCCGCTGCCGAGGTAAAGCCATCCCAGCGCCAGACATCGCCTTCGCGCGACACCAGCCGCTGGCCCGGGCGGAGCCGCGCTTGCAGGGCCTGGCCGAGGGATTTCGAAACGACACCAATTTGTGAAAGTCTTCGCGCAAGTGCCTGTGGCGCCTGCACAAAATTTGAAAGCGGCAGCACGCCGGCGGGCAGGGAAGCAGCATCATCCAGGGGCGGAAGCCCACGCCAGTGGGTGGGCGCACCTTCATCCGATGAGGCATCAATGTCATCGCCAAGGGCAGCACCAAGGGCTGCCTCATAACCCCGTTCAACCCGCAGCTGGTCAACCAGCGCCGGCCACAGGCTGCCATCGCTTGCCTTCAGCAAATTCGTCAGTGTACGGACTTCCGTCTGCAGGCGTTCGGCCTTGCGCCGGGCTTCGTCGTGCGACTGCCGGGTATCGGTCTCCACCTGGCGGGCCACGCGCAGCGCTGCCTCCGACAGGTTGGCGGCCGTTTCATTAGCGGCGACCACGGCGACTGCGGCATCAACCGCGGCTGCAAGTGCCGGTCCATCACCCGTACTGCCCATCTGTGCCAGCAGAGCCTGGCGTTTTGCGCCCGTGTCGCTGGCGTCCCGTTCAAGGCGCGCCATGCGGCTCCGCTGTTCGTCAATCGCGCGGGCAATGGCCCCGCGCCGCGCCGTCAGTTCCGAAAGCCTCGCACCCGCCAGATCGGCGACTTCCTGGGCCGTGGCCAGGGCTCCGGCGACCCGTTGCAGGGCAAGGGCAGCTTCGGCGCGCAAGTCTCCATCATTGTCCTGCGAGGCCTTGAGCCTATTTTCTTCTTCGACGAGGCGGGCGATCACGCTGTCCGTATCGCCAAGCGCATGCTGCTCGCGTGCCAGATCGGCCACGGCCTGCACCTGCCTCTGGTCCAGTTCCTTGCGCCGGCCTTCAACCCGGCGTTCTTCCTCATCAAGGCTGTTGCGTTCAACCGCCATGCGCTGCAGCACGGCGGCGCGGATGGTTTCCTGCTCGCGCAAGCCCGGCAGCTTTTCGCCAAGCTCGTCACGCGCCCGCAGCTTTTCGGAAGCAGCCCGTGTGTTCTCCGCCAGCACGCGGGTGGACTCGTCCAGGGCAGCCGCGTCCTTGGCAGCACTTTCCACTGCGTCTTTCCACGCCACATAGAGCCCTGCCGCCTCAAGTTTTCTGATCTCGGCGGAAATCAGCTTGTATTTCTGCGCCTGGCGGGCCTGGCGCTTCAGGCTATTGAGCTGGGTTTCAAGCTGCGAGGTCACATCTTCAAGGCGTACGAGATTTTGTTCCGCCGCCTTCAGCTTCAGTTCTGCCTCATGGCGGCGCGTATGCAGGCCGGTAATACCGGCGGCCTCTTCCAATATCAGGCGCCGGGCTTGCGGCTTGGCATTGATGATCTCGGCAATCTGTCCCTGCCGCACCAATGCCGGCGAGCGCGCGCCGGTTGACACATCGGCAAACAGCAGCTGCACATCGCGGGCCCGCACATCCTTGCCGTTGATGCGGTAGGCCGAGCCCGCCTCACGCT
>JBAVOA010000365.1:0-3715 GCA_049691635.1 Aestuariivirga sp.
GCTTCAACGATGCGGTTGAGCGCTTCGCTGTTGCGTTCGATGGCCCTGGCCCAGTCCATGGTGATTTTTTATCCAGCAAAAGAACAAAACATGAACTTATAGGAATAGATTGTCAAGGGGAGATATATCCGGTTAGGCAAGTCACCCGCAAATAACTGGCTAAGAGCCTTTTGAAATTGCGAAGGCGACTCCGAAAAAACAATGAACCGTGATATAGTCTCGCACCCGACGTCCATAATTCAGAACGCACATGTTGAATTCTCAGATGATAGTTGAATTGGTCGGAAATTTTTTAGGTACATTGGTCGCTGCATTTTTCGGCGCGTGGGCTGCGTTTAAATACGAAAATGTCGCCCGCAAGCAGCAAAGAGAAGATGAAGAAGTCAGCGCCGGAAATCGTGCGCTTTATACGCTTTCAAACATCTGGAATATTCTGAAGCAATACCAGAAGGAAGTCGTCAAAGATTGGAGGAATAAAGAAGACGCTTGGTTAAATCTTCCAGTCATAACCCCGCTTGATGATAATGACACGACTTTCAACATTCAAGATCTATCGTTTCTTCTAGGTAACCATGCCGGAACTTTTCAAGAAGTGCTTTTGGAGGGCACCCGTTTCCGTTTTGTGGCCGGACTAATCAATCGGCAATCGGGACTTGTACTATCTGAAGTTTTCCCGCGTTTGTCGGCGGCCAATATCCAAATTGCAGAGCAAAGGCCAAAAGGCGAAATAGAAAAACCTCTAGGCGTAAGCACATGTCATCAACTAAAGGTGCTTGTCGCCGGAATTATAAAAAATATAGACGAAGATGTGGCTTCGTCGCGGAATGCGTTTGTTAATCTCCGAGCAATCCTAAAGAAAATTTATCCAAATCGAAAGTTTATCGATTTGCCAGCAGAATAGCAAAAAATCCGAAACCCGTATGCAAATTGTCCACGGCGTTATTGAAGCGTTCACGAGCATGGTCATTGTTCGCAACAAAGTCACTTCCTAGAATTCTTGCCGCGTTATCCATCCGATTTATCCATTTGCTTTCTTAAGGTGATAATCCCCAGGCGGCGAGGGGGCGTTCGTCGACGTGAAAGAATGGAGGTGGCAAGGTGGCAGGTGTTTGGAGCGGGTTTGCCGTCCGCAAAAAAAAGCCCCCGCATGCGGAGGCTTTTCGTGGCTGTTGCAACTCAACCGGTGAGCTGGATTATTGTACGGTCGTTGTCGTGCCAGGGGTGGCTGGAACGGTTGCCGGCGGGGCCGTTTTTTCCGCGGCTGGCGGGGTTACCGGAACCGGGGTGATGGTGTCAGGGGCGGGCAGCGTGGTGTTGTTCTGCGTAACGGTTGGAACCACTGTCGTCTGGCTCCAATTGTTGGTGTACAGGAGGTAGCCGCCGATGATCAGCACAAGGGCTGCGATGACATAGGCGATGGTGCCGCCCGAACCGCGGTTGGTCTGGGTGACGCGGACATCGGGACGCGGAATGGCCTTTTCGTTCCGGTCAAATTCAGACTCGGCACCGGTTGCGATTCTGGGCTTCGGTTCAGTGTAGGTAACCATGATATTTACTCCTTGCAGGGTTCATTTCTGGGGGCTTAACGCGCAGCCTGGCCTCATTGTTCCACATTAAATGAAATGGCCGGGACAGATTTAGTGAAGCCGTCCCGGCCCGGCCGGGAAGAGGGCTCAGGCCTACATGACGATGTGGAAACCGTCGACATTGTCGCCGGTTACGTCGCCAGCTTTCTTGTCATCAACGAAGGTGTAGAGGGGATGCCCTTTATAGGCCCACATTTTTGCGCCATCGTCGCGCTTGACGATGGTCCAGTCGCCGGCTGCCTTGCTGCCGGCAGCGGCGGCAAGCGGCGGCCATTCGGCTGCACATTTGTCGTTGCAATTGGACTTGCCCGCCACATCCTTGTCAAAGGAGTAGAGGGTCATGCCCTTGGCATCAACCCATGCCTTGCCTTTGGCCGTAACGCCCATCGCCGCTGGTTCAGCCGTTGCGGCAATGGCCTGGAAAGCGCCCAACGCGGGCGTTGAAATCACAAATCCGGTGATGAAGGTTTACTTCATGGTGATCGTTCCTTGTGCGCGCGCAGGAAAAGACCATGCCTGGTCACCGGCGGGATTTTTTAGCTTTCGGCAGGCTGGCGGTGGCGGCTGCCTCGACGGGGACGGGAACCGGCTCGTCGCGCAGCACCAGCCGGCGCAGGAGGCGACCTGTGATGGCGCCGAGCCCCAGGAAGACCACGGCGAGGTTGATGATCCAGCCGAGGAAGGGGATGAAGTTCAGCAAGGCGATGATGACGAGACCCACCGCCAGCGTGACGACGCGCCCCGCGGCCGTTGCCGGCACTTCGCGAAACGAGGCGAGGACGCGCATGGACAGGGCGTAGGCGCCGACGATGTAGCCCGCGATCCACAGCGCCATGATGGCCAGCATGGCAATGGGGATGAGGGGGATGCCGATGAGCGTCATGGCGCTGACCGGAACAAGGCCGATGGAGGCGCTGAGACCGAGCACGCCCAAAACCATCGACTGCACGGGGGCGGCGACGGCATCATTTTTCAGGCGTTCCATGCTGTCAGGCGCAAAGGCAAAGAGCACGGCAGCCGCCACCACCAGAAAGGCGATGGCGAAGATGGCGGCAAAGAGCACGGCGAAAAAGGTTGGCCAGAGGTGCTTCATGCCAGGCACCATGGTGTCGCTTAAGGTTCCCGCGGTGTTGCCCATGGTGAGTTTTTCAAAATGCACGCGGTCAGCGGAAATGACGCTTGCGGGAATTTCGATGGAGGTCCTGGCGGAATAGGTGAGCGTGCCGTTGATTTTTGCAGCAGGGCCGAAATCCATTTTGCCGACGGTGAGGCGCGTGTCCCCGGCAACAGTATTGTTGAGGGTGAGGGAGCCTGCGGCAGCCACGAGGCTACCGGCAATGGGACCGTCAAGGACGATGGAGCCGGCGCTGAGACGGGCGTTGCCAGCCACCGAGGCCGCGTCACGCACATGAATGTTGAAGCCCGCCGCGGTGAGGTCTTCGCCAATGGGCTGGCTGAAATTGAGGGAAAATCCGGCGGCATAGACATCGCTTCCGACCGGGGCGTCAATGTTCACGTCGAAGCCCGCGGCGGTCACGTCTTTTTCCACGCGGCCCGAGAGCGTGGCGGAAAAGCCGGAGAGGAAAGCGTCGCGCGGACTGGCTTCGGTGAGCGTGGCGCTGGTGCCTGAAACATAGGCATCGCCGCCGATGTTGAGACGGTCACCGGCGGAGGCCTGTCCGCACAGGCAGGCGGCGGCAAAAGCAAAGATGCCAAGGTATTTCAACATGGGGTAATCCTCTGTGAAGCTGTGAAAACACATAGACGATGAAAGGGCAACCGGCATTGATGTCGATCAAGCCGCCTCCGATGGGCAACCGTCAACCGGGCCGGCGGGTACGCCGCGCCTTCAGCCGTGCCCGGCGAAAAACTGCAGGATGTCCTCATAGACCGGGTTTGCGGCTTTGCGCAGGGGCTTGGCGAGGGCCAGCATGATGCCGGTGTGGCCCATGCCGTCATATTCCTTGAGCGTGACATCGGCCCCCACCTCTTCCAGGCGCCGGGCCAGGGCGCGGCTGTTCTTCGGGTAAACCGTTGTGTCGGCGGTGCCGGTGAGCAGCAGAAAGGGCGGAACATTCTTGCGGGCGAAATTTATGGGCTGGGTGGCGGCGAGATCGGCGACCTTGCCG
>JBAVOA010000366.1:0-2229 GCA_049691635.1 Aestuariivirga sp.
GCGATCATGCGCAAGCTCATCGTCATGGCGAACGCCTTGCTGCGTGACAGGCGCAAGTGGGCAGAAATTAGCCCTTGACGAAGACGGATACTCATATCGGCTGGTTCAGAAAAAACCGGTCAGGTCACGGAACCGTCGGCGAAAGCGACGGCGGCAAGAATGGCGCTGGCGGAAACGGCGGTGACGATAGCAATGGCGATAATGCCGGCGAAAATGACAATGATGGCGGAATCGGCGACGGTGGCAACACTGGTGATGACAGTGACAATGCAATTGACGGCAGTTGTGTTGTTGATTGCAACGACAACTAACAGGGTTACGGTCAAGAACCGGTAGACTCTAGCCAGCGGGTGCTCACCGGGTTCCCACTGGCATTTCTTTCGTAACTTGGGGACATGCCGGAGCGATGCTCTTTGGTTTCGGACAGAAGGCGACCGCATGGGGTTCAGAGACAATGCGGTTCAATCAATAGCACCATCGCGCAGAAATTCTTGCAGTGGTGACTGGATAATTTACTGGCACTTTACTGCCAGGGGATATTTGCTACTTTGAGTTCTCCAGCACCCGGCGCTTGCCTGGTTTTCAATATGAAAGATTTTCTATATGAGCTTGGATTCGGTCCGTGCCTTTCTCGCCGAGAAGGCGCCGGATATTGCCATCATCGAGTTGGATGGCAGTACTGCCACTGTGGCCCTAGCAGCGGAAGGCCATGGCGTAACACCCGCGCAAATCGCCAAGACGCTGTCGCTCCGGGTTGGAGAGCGATGCCTGTTGGTTGTCACGCGCGGCGATGCCCGTCTTGACAACAAGAAGGCCAAAGTGGCTTTCGGCGGGAAGGCGCGGATGCTCAGCACGGAAGAGGTCGTAGCCGTGACAGGGCATCCGATAGGCGGTGTCTGCCCCTTTGGACTTGCAACACCATTGCCGGTCTATTGCGATGTATCGTTGAAAAACTTCACTGAGGTTGTGCCCGCGGCCGGATCAACCCATAGTGCTGTGCGTATCAATCCCATTCGCATGGCGGAGCTCGCCGGGGCAGAGTGGGTCGATGTCTGCCAGACCAACGACGCAGGGGAAAGTTTATGAAAGACTTCGATCAATGGTCATTCGCGGAAGCTGCGCCGCCGGCAGGTCTGTCTGTTCCGTTGCAGGCCCTGTGGTGGCTGAAGAAGGGAAAGCTGGCGCTTGGCCCGGAATGGGAAAAAGCCCATGAGTTTTGCCAGGCGAACGAGGGTGACCATGCGCACGACCTTGTGCATGCGCTGGCCCACTGGATTGAGGGTGACATGTCCAACGCTGGCTATTGGTACCGGCGGGTTGGCGTGCAGCGTGCGGCTGATATTGCGATGGAATGGCAGCGAGTAGCCGCCGAACTTTCTAAATAAATGATTCAACAGGGCAGGCTATGAAAAGCAACTTCGCAAACTATCCAAGTCTTGCCGGGAAAACGGTTTTTGTCACTGGCGGTGCCTCTGGCATCGGGGCCGAAATCGTGCGGGCTTTTTCGGTCCAGGGCGCAAGGATCGGTTTTCTTGACATGGACCGCCCGGCAAGCGCTGCGCTCACCAGGGAACTGGGTGGTGAAACCACCCATGAGATCTGCGACCTGCGTGATATAGGAGCGTTGAAATCCGCTTTTACCGCCTTGAAGTCCAGGCTTGGCGATGCTGCCGTGCTGGTGAACAACGCGGCGCGCGATGACCGCCACAACTGGCAGGATGTGACGCCTGAGTACTGGGATGACCGGCTGAACACGAATTTGCGCCACTTCTTTTTCGCCATGCAAGCTGTTGCACCCGGCATGATTGCCGCCGGCGGCGGCTCCATCATCAATCTCGGTTCCAACAGTTGGTGGGAAGCGGTCGGCGGATTCCCGGCCTATGCAACGGCGAAAGCCGCTGTCCATGGGCTAACGCGAACCATGGCAAGGGATTTGGGGCAGCACCGGATCCGGGTGAATACCGTCATTCCGGGCTGGGTAATGACCGAGCGGCAGAAAACCCTCTGGGCTACACCCGAGGCGCTTGAGGCCCACCAGCTGGCTCAATGCCTGCCAGACCTGATCGAACCTGTGTATGTGGCGCGGATGGTTCTTTTTCTGGCGTCCGATGACGCACGCATGTGCACGGCCAACAACTATATGGTCGAAGCTGGCTCCATCTAGCGCAGGAACTGGTCGACGAAGTTTTCACCGAACCCCACGTCCGCGTAGTGCTTGCGGCACAGGTT
>JBAVOA010000367.1:0-3089 GCA_049691635.1 Aestuariivirga sp.
CCACGGGATGGCGGTTGAAGGCCGAATAGCGGCCAGTGACATGGTGCTCTAGCTGGCGCTCGATATCGGCCAGCAGGCTGGAAGCACCGACGCGGAAAAGATCGGGCTCAAGCCACTTGCGGCCCAATTCTTCCTTCATCAGGATCTGGTAATTGAGAATATCCTTGGCCGTGGAAATGCCGCCCGCTGGCTTGTAGCCCACCCGGAAACCGGTGCGCTCCTGATACTCGCGGATCATCCGCAGCATGGTGAGCGTCACCGGCAGCGTGGCATTCGTTGCTTCCTTGCCGGTAGAGGTCTTGATGAAATCGGCCCCGGCCATCATGCAGATCATCGAGGCCCTGGCCACATTGCGCAGCGTCTTGATATCGCCTGTCGCGAGGATAGCCTTCACATGGGCCTCGCCGCAGGCCGCCCGGAAATCGCGCATCTCGTCATAGAGCGCCCTCCAGTTTCCGGTGAGCACATGCTCACGGGTGATGACGATGTCGATCTCCCGCGCGCCGTCCTTCACCGAGGCCTCGATTTCCTTGAGCTTTATGTCATGGGGAATGAGCCCTGCCGGGAAACCCGTGGAGACGGCGGCAACCGGAATGCCGCTGCCCGCCAGCGCCTCGACGGCGGTGGCCACGAAGCGGTGATAAACGCATATGGCGCCCGAGTGGATGCGGCGGTCGGCAAAGCCAAGCTTTTCCAGAATGTCTTCGCGGACCGGTTGCTTCGCCTTGGCGCAGAGGCGGCGTACCCGCGATGCCGTGTCATCGCCGCTGAGCGTGGTCAGATCAATGCAGGTGACAGCCTTCAAAAGCCACGCCGCCTGCGCGTCCTTCTTCACCGAGCGGCGGCCCGGCAGGCTCGCCACGCGGCGCTCAGAAGCCGAAAGGTTAATGCGCACATCCTCGATCCAGTCGAGGTCAAACGCCACGCCGCTATTACGCGCGGCATGGGCTATGGGAAGAATGTTGGTCTGGGCCATGGCCCAGTTAGGTACGAGGTTCCGTCTTAGTCAAGCCTTGCGGTTAAAGCGGTTTCCAGGCGCGCAAGTGCGTGGGGCAGTGCTCGCCCGATTCCAGCACCGGCAGCATGTTCGACCAGATCTCGATGTTGTGGTCGACGAAGCCGCGGCCCAGCTTCGCGGCCGCCTCCTCATAGAGCGGCCCCTTCATCAGGGCCAGTTCCTCTCGCGCCCGGTCCCGGTACCAGGCATTGCGGCTGCGGGTTTCCACCTTTTCAAATCCGGCGACGCGCATGGCATCGGCGTAGCGCAAGGGCGAGGCCATGCCGAAATCCAGGCCCTCCGAGGCGATATAGGCCTGCATTTCCGGGCTTGGTTCATGGTCGTGACCGATGAGCCAATCGGAGGCCACAAACCAGCCACCGGGCTTCAGGATACAGAACACATCCCGCATCAGCGCATGCTTGTCGGGAATATGGACAATCGAATCCTTGCTGAACACGATGTCAAAGGTTTGCGGCGGAAATGGTAACGGGCCGGGAACGATTTTCACCAGGCCTATCTGTGCTGCGAGCCCCGCCTTCGCCGCCCGTTCACGCGCATGGGCCAGCACCGTGTCTTCAACGTCAATGCCCGTCACATAGCATGCACCGTGGTTTCTCACCAGCAACACATCAACACCGCCTGCCCCACAGCCGATATCCATGACGCTCTTGCCCGCAAGGTCCATGCCTTCAAGCAGCCGTTCCACTTCCGCAGGCCCGCCCGGCGACAGCCAGCCATCACCCCAGACGCGCTCCAGCATGCCAATCATCTGGTCGTGGTAGAGTTCGGCAGAGTCGTTGGCGTTCATGGCAGGACTTCACATCAATTTGGCGGTTGGCCCGTGTTGCGCCATGGCAATGGCATGGGCCTCGCCGAAAGTGAAAGCCCCGCCGAACAGGGCACGGCTGGTGATCACACCCGCGATGTTGGGCAAATAGGACAGGGTTGAAATATCATCAAGCGATTTGACCACGCCGCTGGCAATGACTGGAATGCGTATCCTTGCCGCTAATTCCGTAGTGTGCGCGATAGAATTTTCAGGGTGATCTTCGTCACGGTCGATGTCGGTAAAGATGATGGCGGCAAGGCCAGTGTTTTCAAACTGGCGGGCAAATTCAATGGGCGTGAAGGTCGTGGCCTCGGTCCAGCCCTCAATGGCCACATGGCCGCCGCGCGCATCAATGCTGACCACCACACTATCCGGGTAAGCGGTAGCAGCTGCTTTCACGAGATGCGGATATTTCACGGCAGCCGTGGCGATGACAACCCGCCCCGCGCCCGCTTCCATCCAGCTGTGAACCTTTTCCATCGACCGGATGGCCCCGCCCACCTGTACAGGGCAGCTCACCTTGCGGATGATCTCCTTTATGATGGCGGTGTTCTCGCCCTCGTTGAACACCGCATCAAGATCGACCACATGCAGCCATTCCGCTCCCTGTGCCGCGAGATCGCGCGCGGCCTGCAGGGGATCGACATCATAGACAAGCGGGCTGTCAATGCGGTTGCGGAGCAGATTGACCAGACGGCCCTTGCGCAATTCAAGATCAGGATAAATGATCATCGTCGCCCCCCACAAGTTCAACAGGCATTCTCAGCTTGCGCCAAAAATAAACCCGTGAACAGGGGCGATGAGACGGGGAAACCTGGCTACTTGGAAAGGTCGCTCGTGTTGCCACTCAGCGTGATCGTTGCAAAAATCGAGTCATCGCAATCCGTGTAAGCCTGTGACACACAATCCGCCCCCGAACCTAGATCATTGCCATGATAGGCGACACCAACCTTGACGTGGTTGTTGAAGCTGTAGTTCAGCCGGGCCTCCTATCAGAGATAGGAAGCCAAGGTCTTATCCTCATATCCCTCGTAACCGACCTTGTCGATGGCTTCAAATTTCTCCAGGAGAGGAACGCCGACGGTTCCTATCGCTTCATAATAGGCATTGTTCGCGCCATTAGAATCCGGTTCCCAGTAGAACTCGCTGGTGAAATAGGCGCAGCTGTCCATGGTCACCGTCGATCCGGCATAAAATTCCCAGAAATCGACCGCTTCATCAAAGTCGTGGTAGCCAACGCCGGGCAAGGCGTTGAAATTG
>JBAVOA010000368.1:0-13297 GCA_049691635.1 Aestuariivirga sp.
CCCCGCCATTCGTGAGGCGTGCGACCAATGCATCACCCACCACGCCGCCGAGGTCAGCAAGGATATAGCCCTCGCCAGGAAATTTTATGCACCCGATGCGAAATGGAGTGCGGAAAGCCTGGGGCTCTACACGCAATCCGTGATCCAGGGCTCTTTCATACTGGCCAAGGCCAAGGGCGGGCCGCAAGTTGCTGCTGACTGTTTGCAACATTTGCGCCGCTATATCGAACTGCTTTTTGAAGTTCCGTCCCAAGAAACAGAATCATCACCGTGAGGAGACTGACCATGCCAATGCGACATTATCACGGTGGCTGCCAATGTGGCGCGGTGAAGTATGAAGTATGAAGTCGATGCCGATCTCGACCGGACGATTACCTGCAACTGTTCGCGCTGCCAGAAGCTGGGCTCGGTTCTCACATTTACGCCCGCTGACAATTTTACCCTGCTTTCGGGGGAACAATATCTGACGGAATATCTTTTCAACAAACACGCAATCCGGCATCTCTTCTGCAAGGTCTGCGGCATCGAAAGTTTCGCCCGCGGCGCGATGCCGGACGGAAGCCCGATGGTGGCGGTCAATGCCAATTGCCTTGACGGTGTCGAACCGCGCGAACTGAAATCCCATCGTTACGATGGTCGAAGCAAATAGGCCCGATCAATAGTGGAGTATTCGCCATGACACCGCAGGTTTCAAAACACATCTGGTATGATCTGGTGACCCCAGACCTGAAGGCCGCCGAAAAATTTTATGCGAATGTTGTTGGCTGGAAAATATCCGACGCTGGCATGCCCGGCATGTCCTATTCCATCTTGAGTGCGGGTGATATTATGGTGGGCGGCATGATGCAGTCACCAAAGGGCGGTGATGAACTTGATGTGCGGCCCCATTGGAACGGCCATATCTATGTAGCCGACGTCGATCAATACGCCATGCTGGCCGTGGCCGCCGGCGGCAAAGTCTGCCGCGAGCCATCGGATATTCCGGGCATCGGCCGCTTCGCCGTCGTTGCCGATCCGCATGGAGCCACCTTCATCATGTTCAAGCCTAACAGCAACGAGGCGCCAAAACCGGTGCCACCCAACACGGCAGGCCGCATCGGCTGGCATGAATTGGCAGCGGGCGATGGCAAAACTGATTGGGATTTTTACAGCAAGCTTTTTGGTTGGACCAAGGATCGGGATTTGGACATGGGCCAAATGGGCATTTACCGGATTTTTGCCACAGGTGGAGAAGCGGTGGGCGGCATGATGACCAAGATGCAGGATACGCCTAAGCCCCATTGGCTTTACTACATCGAAGTTGATGCCATTGTTGCCGCCGCCGCGCGGACGACAAAGGCCGGTGGCAAAATCGTCATGGGGCCGCATCAGGTGCCAACCAGTCAATGGATTGTCCAATGCACCGATTCGCAAGGAGCAGCCTTCGCCATGGTCTCCTTCAAGCGCTGAGGAAAGGAAACAGTTATGAGCAAGACGCAAAAAATCAGCCCCTTCCTTTGGTATGATTCGCAAGCCGAGGAAGCCGCCAGGCATTACGTGGCAGCCTTCAAGGAGTCGAAAATCAATCGCGTCGAACGCTATGGCAAGGCGGGCCCAGGTCCTGAAGGCCAGGTGATGATCGTGGATTTCACCCTGGCAGGCCAGCATTATGTGGCCCTGAATGGCGGACCAATTTTCAAGCCCAATGAATCATTTTCCATGATGGTCACCTGCGAAGACCAGGCGGAAGTGGACCGCCTGTGGACGCATCTCTCGGAGGGAGGTTCAACCTCCCAATGCGGCTGGCTCAAGGACCGCTGGGGCTTCAGCTGGCAGGTCGTGCCGAAGCGTTTCTTCGAGATGATGGAAGACAAGGACCAGGCCCGAAAAGGCCGCGTCTTCGCCGCCATGATGCAGATGACGAAGTTTGATCTCGCAGCACTGGAAAAAGTCAACGCGGCTTAGGGCCAAAAGGCCTGCTTCCCGAGGCTTTGCCAACCCTGGCGGCTGAGCCATGCGATGACGGGTTTTTCAATCGCCAGATGAATCCGCCAGCCGAAAATGACGCTTGCCGTTGCGGTAATCAGTATGACCAGATCTGCCTGAAGCGGCACCAGTTTCCACAGGGCCAGGAGCGTCGGCATGAGCAGGGGGTGCGTAAGGTAAAGCGAATAGGATGCGTCGCCTTGCCGTGTCCAGGGGCTTTCGCTGCCTCTGATTTGCATGGTGCCATAAACGATAAGCGCTGCTGGCACACCGTAAACAAGCACACGCTGGAAGCCTCCTTCGCCCATCAGGTTATCGAGTGTGCTTCCAGTTGGCGCGCTGCCTATGAAGCCCGCTGCAACAAGTGCGATAGCCCCTGCGGGGATAAGCCAGATTGCCTGGCGCGCTGCGGGCGCGCGTGCCACGGCAATGCCCAAAAGGAATTCAAACATCAGTGGATTGCCCAAGAACTGAAAGACCGGACCCCGTGCGCGCAAGGCCAGCGATGCGCCGAAAATCAGCAGAATTGGCAGAAGCCAGCGGCGATCGGCGATCACCAGTGTGGCCGCGGCATAGAATAGCGCTTCGAAGCACAGCGTCCAGGCGACCGGAAGGAGCGGCACCGTCATGACATCGGTTGCAGGCCACAGCAGGAATGTTGCGGCGAGTTCGCGCCACGCGACGTGCGAGCCGTTGCGGAGTGAAATCAGTATCACGAAGATGCCGATGATGAAATAAATAGGGATGATGCGGCGGACTCTCTTCCATCCGAATTCCTGCCAGGCCAGCCCTTTGGCGGTTCGCGCAATGATGACGCCCGAGATCACGAAGAAAATATCAACGCCGGCCTGGCCGGCAATCTGGAACTCAGGCGGAAGCAAGCCGTTTGCGCCGGTTGCCGCGCGCGCGATTTGGACTGCATGGATATAGACAACCATGAGTGCCGCCACAAAGCGGAGTATCTGCAGCGACCAGATCATGGTGCTGCTTTCGCAGGAGCAGGGTCAAGAATCCCAATTGATTTCAGTCTACACACGCTTCACCTAAAACACAACTGAAAATTGCATTTGTATAATAAATCAACTATTAGGTGTGTAGAGGTTTTCGCTTACTGAATCGTTACCTTCGCCGTTTGGCATCTTTTCCGTGGGCGTTGCAAAGCCTGGTCATTCATCGAGATGCCACTCCCAACAAAAAACCCCGGTGTTTCCACCGGGGTTCGTGTTTCGTGAAGGTGCGTTGGACTTAGAAGTCCATCCCGCCGCCCATGCCGCCCATGCCGCCGCCCATGCCACCGGGCATGCCGCCTGCGGCCTTGTCCTTTGGACGTTCGGCGATCATGGCTTCCGTGGTGATCAGGATCGAGGCAACGCTTGCCGCATCCTGAAGTGCCACACGCACAACCTTGGTGGGATCAATGATGCCAGCGGCAACCATGTCACAATATTCCTCGTTCTGTGCGTCAAAGCCGAAGTTGCCGGATTTCTCCAGAAGCTTGCCGACAACGATTGAGCCTTCAACACCAGCGTTCTCAACGATCTGGCGAAGCGGCGCTTCGAGGGCCCGCGATACGATGTTGATACCAGCCTGCACGTCAGGGTTCTTCGAGGTCACCGATTCAAGCGCCTTCTTGGCGCGGAGAAGAGCTACACCGCCGCCTGGAACGATGCCTTCTTCAACGGCAGCGCGCGTGGCGTTCAAAGCGTCGTCAACGCGGTCCTTGCGTTCCTTCACTTCGACTTCGGTGGAACCGCCAACCCGGATCACCGCAACACCGCCGGCGAGCTTCGCCAGACGTTCCTGCAGCTTTTCACGGTCGTAGTCCGAGGTCGTGTCCTCGATCTGCGCCTTGATCTGGGCAACCCGGCCGGCGATGTCGGCCTTCTTGCCGGCACCGTCGATGATCGTGGTGTTTTCCTTGTCGATGCGAACCCGCTTGGCGCGGCCCAGCATGTCGAGGCCAACATTCTCCAGCTTGATGCCGAGGTCTTCGGAAATAACCTGGCCGCCGGAGAGCGTTGCGATGTCCTCCAGCATGGCCTTGCGGCGGTCGCCGAAGCCTGGAGCCTTGACGGCAGCAACCTTGAGGCCGCCACGCAGCTTGTTGACAACCAGCGTCGCAAGGGCTTCGCCTTCAATGTCTTCCGCAATGATCAGCAAGGGCTTGGAGGACTGAACCACCGCTTCCAGAATTGGCAGCATGGCCTGGAGCGACGAAAGCTTCTTCTCGTGGAGAAGAATGTAAACATCTTCCAGTTCGCACAGCATCTTGTCGGCATTGGTGATGAAGTATGGCGAGAGATAGCCACGGTCAAACTGCATGCCCTCAACAACTTCAAGCTCGGTCTCGGCGGTCTTGGCTTCTTCAACCGTGATCACGCCTTCATTGCCGACCTTTTGCATCGCCTTGGCGATCATGTCGCCAATCGATTTTTCGCCATTGGCCGAAATCGTGCCAACCTGGCCGACTTCTTCCGATGACTTGATCTTCTTTGAACGCTTCTTGAGATCTTCGATCGCCGCAGCAACCGCGAGATCAATACCGCGGCGCAGATCCATCGGGTTCATGCCAGCGGCAACTGACTTGCAGCCTTCGCGCACGATGGCCTGGGCCAGAACGGTGGCCGTTGTCGTCCCGTCGCCTGCGATGTCATTGGTCTTTGAGGCAACTTCGCGCACCATCTGGGCGCCCATGTTCTCGAACTTGTCTTCGAGTTCGATTTCCTTGGCAACGGTCACACCATCCTTGGTGGTGCGGGGAGCACCAAAGCTCTTGTCGATAACCACGTTGCGGCCCTTGGGACCGAGTGTGACCTTCACCGCGTTAGCGAGAATGTCTACGCCGCGGAGCATTCGCTCGCGGGCTTCGCCGCCGAAGCGGACTTCTTTTGCAGCCATGTGAATATTCCTTTGAATTGAATTGGTTGTGTGCCGGAAAAATTACTTGTCGAGCACGCCCATGATGTCGGACTCTTTCATGATCAAAAGCTCATCGCCGTCGATCTTGACTTCAGTTCCGGACCATTTGCCGAAAAGGACGGTGTCGCCCTTCTTCACATCGAGTGGAACCAGCTTGCCGCTTTCATCGCGGGCCCCTGGGCCTACGGCGATGATTTTGCCCTGCATCGGCTTCTCTTGTGCCGTTTCTGGGATGATGATGCCACCTTTGGTCTTGGTGTCTTCGTCAACCCGCTTCACCACGACCCGGTCGTGCAAAGGACGGAATTTCATGTGGAACTCCTCATAACATATTGATAATATTAATATTTCAAGTTGATCCGGAAACCCGAACCAACCTCTGTTAGCAGTCACTTAATAGGAGTGCTAACAGCTGCATTCCACATAGGAGCGCCAGCGGGCAAGGTCAAGGGCTAAGGCGCATGCCCCCCGATGCTCCTCTGGAAAATTGCTGCGCCGCCACAATTTGGCAGTCTTGCCCTGCCAAAAGCCCGCAAGCTCAAGCGCGGGGATGGCGGGTGCAGTTTTTACATATTGTTTTTGCGCTCATTTGCTTTGCCGTGGCGGGACCTCTCCAGGCGCAGACCCTCAATACGACTAATTTTCAGATCGAATGGAAAGTCACCAACCGCTTCCGGCTGTTCAATGACGCAAGCTTTTTCAAACTCCACGAAAATGCCTGGCGGCAATATCTGATCCATGTGAACGAGCAAAGCATCCCCGATGAGCAGAAAGCCTTGCTGATCAGGAGTTCTTCGGTACTGGGCGAAGAGCATGTGCTCAATGACCGCTTTATTGCCTTTTCGCGCCTTGAGCGCTCCAAGTTTGATTGGCGTGGCTGGGCGGCCCAAGGGCAGGGCAGGCTGTGCTGGAATCCGAAATCCCGCCAGCATGATTTCTGTGGCGACGTTGACGGCTATGTCAATCCCAAGGCCCATGAGATTGAAGTCAGCCTTCATCCTGTCGTGAAGAACGCTCTGATCAGCGAATTCAACTGTGAATGGCGCGTAGGCGATGCGCCGCCGCTGACTGCTCCGTGTGATGGCACGGTGACAGCTTCCCTTCCCTACCCCAATGGCGCGGATATTTCGGTGGCCGTGGTTGGCGAACAGCCTATCACCTTGAAGGCAAAAGCGCGCGATCTGCTGATTGTGGGTTTGGGCGACAGCTTTGCCTCGGGCGAGGGCAATCCAGACATGCCCGTGGTGTTCAGCGAAGCGCAACGTTACAAGAATCTTTATCCCCGCCGCAAGAACAATGATGCAAGCGGCTCCCCCCAATGGACCGACGAGCTCTGCCACCGCTCGCTTTACAGTCATCAGTTGCGCGCCGCACTTCAGATCGCCATCGAGAATCCCCAATCGGCGGTGACGTTTCTGGGCTATGGCTGTTCCGGCGCGGGCATCGAGGCGGGAATTCTGGGCCCGCAGGAATATGTCGAGGGTGTCAGCACAGCCAGTGCCCAATCATCAGATAATGCGGCAGCGCAATCCTCGCGCTTCCTCTCGGGCGATTCCAAGGACGCGCAAATCCGCTGGCTGCTCCGCGAACTTTGCAAGGTGAAGCCCGAGGAAGAAAAAGGCCTCTGGACCTGTCCCGAAAACCAGTTTCGGAGAAACGTCGATTATCTCTTTCTCTCCGTCGGCGGCAATGATGTGGGCTTCAGGAACGTCGTTGCCTGGGCAACGCTCCGCGAAGGAACCTCGGCCACTTTTGCGAAATTCTTCGGTGCGACGGTTTCGGCAAAGCAGTTTGCAACGAACATGAAAGACATATTACCCGGCGTTTACGCGCGCCTGGCCAAGGCCATTGAGCGTGCCGTGCCGCTCTATTCCGCCGACCAGGTCTTTGACGCAACCCATGTTGTCCTGACGGCCTACCCGGACATGCTCGTCGATGAGACAAATCAGGTCTGCCCGGCTGGCGGCACCGAAGACGCAGAAGAGGACAGGTTCCCCGCCAATCAGTCCCTTGACGCCTTCTCCTCGTGGCTTGCGACCACAAGCGGAAGGTTGGATGCGGTCCATGAACAGTTGGCAACCCTTAACCAGCGCATGAAAGACCTGAGCGGCGACCATGGCTGGACCTTTGCCGGAAGGGTCTATGACGACCGCGTGTTCCAAGGCCACGGTTTTTGTGCGCAAAGGTCCAAATTTGCCAATGACCCGGCCGAGGTTCTGATGATTCCCTGCTGGGGCAAGGCCGACAGGCCGACGCAAACCTGCAAGTCTTCCTGGTCCGGCAAGGCAAAGGAATGGCGGCCCTACAGCCCTATCACCCAGAACTATCCCTATGCGCTCCGCCAGCGCTGGGTCCGCACCTTCAACGATGCTTACATGACGGTGAACCAGAAGGTGATCGACAAGTCCGGCAAGGTTGATGATCAGGCTTCGGCCCAGACATTTTCCGAGACAACCGGCGCCATGCATCCCAACGCCGAAGGCCAGGCTGCCATGGCAGATGCCATCTTGATGGATATCCGCGGTGAAATCTCACAGATGCTTGCGGGCGATCTCTATTAAGCCACCGGTGTGAAATCATCTTCGCTGGTCTCCGCCATGAGACCGCGTATCTTGAGAAGGGCGTGGCGCAAATCCTCCGCCGTGGCGGGCTGGCCAAAGCAGATGCGGATGTTCTGCTCGTGCGCCTTGGCGCCAATGGCAAAGCTGGGGCCGGGCGAAATATGCACGCCCCGTTGTTTGCACGCCACGGCAAAGCGGATAGGCTTCCACTGTTGCGGCAATGACACCCACGCATAGGGCGCTCCCGGCTCGCAACGGAAGGCATGGCCCTTGAACACCTCGAAGAAAACCCGGCGGCGGATTTTGAATTCATCAATCACCCGCCTGATCACCCCATCGGCAATGTCAGTCTCTAGCCAATAGCGCGCCATTTCGGCGGTCATCCCTACGGCACGGCCATTGGCCACCTGCTGGTTCACCCGTAACATGCGGGCCCGCCCCGGCGGTGTGGCGATAAACCCCACGCGCAATCCCGGCGCCAGCGCCTTTGAAAGGCTGGTAATGTAAAACGTGCGCTCGGGCGCGAGATTATAGAATGACGGTGGCTGCACGCGCTCATCCAGCAGCCGGAAGATATCATCTTCAACAATGGTGATGTTGTAGCGCCGCGCAATCTCCACGATCGCCTCGCGCCGTTCGCGCGGCATCGTGCTGGTCGTCGGGTTTTGCAAAGTGGGCACCACATAGAGAACCCGCGAGTCGCCGTTGCGTGCCGCCTGCTCGAAGGCCGACGGCACAAGGCCATGCTCATCAATTTCAAGGGGGATGGTGCCAATGCCAAGGCTTTTCATCGAAGGCTTGAGCGAGGGGTAGTTCAGGTTCTCCGCCATTATGGCTTCACCGGCCTCGATGATGTCCGGCATCGTTGCAATCAGACCCATATGGGCACCGGCGCAGACGACCACGTCCGCATCCGAGGCCGTGATGCCGCAACGGGTGAGCCAGCGCGCGCCCATCTGGCGGTGCCGGGCGTAACCTTCCGGCGGCGTGTAATCGAGCAGCGACAGGCGTTCCGGCTCGCGCATGACATGGGCAAGGGCCGCATCGAATTCGGCGGTGGTGATGACAGGCGGCGGAATGGAGTGGGAGAGATCGACAAGATCAGGCCTCACCGTATCGGTCCGTGGTATTGAAGCCGTGCCCGAACGCGCCCGCACATAACTGCCGCGTCCCACTTCACCCGCCAGCAGTCCGCGAATTTCGGCTTCCTTGTAGGCGCGGGTGACGGTGCCAACGGTAACCTTGAGCCGCCAAGCCAAATCCCTGTGGGGAGGCAATTTCGCACCGGGCTGCAGTGTGCCGATCTTGATGTCGTCGGCCATGGCGTCGGCAATCGCGAGGTAAATCGGCTTGCCCTGGATAAGCGTCGGTGTCCAAATTGTCATGGATACAATATCCTCTTTGACTCAAACAATATTGCCATTGTATCTGCATATCAAGCGATTTTCGAAAGTAGATCATGATTAGATGGATACAATAGATACAATTTGAGAGGATTTCGAGGAGATTGCCATGCGTGAATATATAGTCAACGAAGCCCGGTCTCGGTGGAGCACCTTCAGCTTTTCAACCCTGCGCCAGCTCGTGTGCAACTGGCGCAGCCGACGGAAACTCCTCAAGCTGCATCTGCTTGAAGACTATCAATTGAAAGATATTGGCCTTACCCGCGGCCAGCTCCGCCAGATCAGCGGACTGCCCCTGTCGGTTGACCCCGCATGGGAAGCCGACAGGCTGCGTCTTATCGCGTCACATCAATTGGACAGGAAATAGGTAATCGTCGTCACCACGCGGACTTTCTTGTCAATCTGCCGCTCGGGCCGGTCATTGGGAATGGCAACCGCCGGGTTGATTTCAATAATGCCCTGGTTGGCATTCTGAATATCGCCGACCTTGGAGCCTGATTCCTGCGCAAACTTGTCCGCCGCCTCGCGGGCCCGCTTGGTCGCCTCGGTGAGCATGTCGCCCTTGAGTTTATTCACATCAGTGAAGATGAACGATGGCCCCGCATTGTAGGCATCCGACGAAAACACCACACCGGATTTGAGCAGGTCGCCGATCATCCGCGAAGCATCAGCCAGTTTTTCCACTTCCGATGATTTCACCAGAATATCCTCGGTCAGGACAAAGCGGCTTTCCGGTGGAACCCCCTGGTTGTTATAGCCGGCCAGCCGGTCTTCAACCTGAATGTTCTGCACCTGCAAATCCTGCCCGGTGAAGCCACGGGAGGTGAGGAAGGCCTTGACCGCCGTTTCGGAAATGACCAGCGCCGCCCGCGCCTCTTCCAGCGTCGGGCCGGTGACGACAAAGCGCACCGGCCAGAACCCAAGGTCGGCCTTCACATCCCGTTCCGACAGGCCCTTGACCGTGACGGTGCGAAAGCCCAGACGGCTTTTGACCAAGGATTCACCGGCAAGAAAGCCGCCGCAGGCAACGCCAAGCCCGATCAGTCCACCCGCAATGATGTTTGAAAATGATGACATGAAAATTTCCTGATTGCCGCCCCTCGTCGCGCCTTGGTTGGGCGTTCATTGTGGTGCTTTTTTGACAAATCTGGCTGGGGCCAATAGTTGCGTCTGGTTGTTTCCATCGGCCGCACAAGTCTGCTAACCTGCCTTGAACTATCAAGCTGGAGTCGATCGCATGAACAAGCCACAGGACCATCGGGATGCCAAAAGCTGGGAAGCATCGCCCAACAATCTGGAACCTTTCTGGATGGGCTTCACCCCCAACCGGGCCTTCAAGCAGCGCCCCCGCATGATCGCCCGCGCCAAGGACATGCATTATTATGACATGTCGGGCCGCGCCATCCTGGATGGCAGTGCTGGCCTCTGGTGTTCAAACGCCGGCCATTGCAGGGATCCAATCGTTGCGGCAATTCAGAAATCAGCAGCTGAGCTCGATTTCGCGCCTACCTTCCAATACGGCCATCCCAAGGTGTTCGAGCTTGCCTCGCGCCTCGCCACCATGGCCCCTGGCGATTTGAACTACGCCTTCTTCTGCAACTCCGGTTCGGAAGCCGCCGACTCGGCCCTGAAAATCGCCCTGGCCTATCAGCGCGTCAAGGGCCAGGCCAGCCGCACCCGCCTGATCGGCCGCGAGCGCGGTTATCACGGCGTGAACTTTGGTGGCATTTCCGTGGGCGGCATGGTGGGCAACCGCAAGATGTTCGGCACCATGCTGGCCGGCGTTGATCATCTGCCTCACACCTACAACCGCAAGGAACAGGCATTCACCAAGGGCGAACCTGATTATGGCATGCACTATGCTGACGAGCTTGAGCGTCTCGTCGGCCTCCATGATGCCTCTACCATTGCCGCCGTCATTGTTGAGCCCATGGCGGGATCAACGGGTGTATTGCCGCCGCCCAAGGGCTATCTCAAGCGCCTGCGCGAAATCTGCGACAAGCACGGCATCCTGCTGATATTCGATGAAGTCATCACCGGCTTCGGCCGTCTGGGCTATGCCTTTGCAGCCGAGCGCTTCGGCGTCATCCCCGACATGATCACCTTTGCCAAGGGCGTCACCTCCGGCACCGTGCCCATGGGTGGCGTCATGGTGCGCCAGGGCATCTACGATGCCTTCATGACCGGGCCCGACCACGCCATTGAACTGTTCCATGGCTATACCTATTCGGGCCACCCGATTGCTGCCGCTGCCGGCGTTGCCACCATGGACCTCTACCGCGACGAAAAGCTTTTTGAAAATGCCAGGAAGCTCGAAGGCGTGTGGGCCGATGCGGCCATGTCCCTCAAGGGCAATCCATTGATCGAGGATATCCGGACGCTTGGACTTGTGGCGGCCTTTGACCTCAAGGCGGTTGAAGGTTCACCGGGTCTGCGGGCCTACAAGGCCATGGAAAATGCCTTCCATGATTTTGGTTTCCTCATCCGCATCACGGCTGACACCATTGCCTTGTCACCTCCGCTGATGATTACGGAAAACCAGATTGATGAAATTTTCAGCGACAAGATGCCGAAGGTTCTGAAATCGGTCATCTGATCGCGCGACCCGCAGCATGCACTTGAATAGGGCCATGGACTCATTTCGTTTTTGGCCCTATTGATTTACGCGAAACGAGGATAAGTCGCGATTAGATGCAAGTGCGTGGTTGGCCCAGCGTTCTGGTTCTTGCAGTATTTTCCTGCTTTGCAATTGCCTGTGGCATCTTTGTTCTGGTGGCAAAGACCCAGAAGGCCCAAGCCGTCGTGGCGGCTATTTTTCTCCTGTCCATTGGACAATTGTTTGTCATCGGGTTGGGCTGGGCCAGGGGGCTCTCCCTGCAGGATGCCATTCGCAATTTGGCCCGCGAGCGGCGCGCGGCGGAGGAGAAATACACCAAGTCATTCGTCACCGCCAAGCTGTTCGAAAATGAAATCGCCGACCTGAAGCGCAGAATGGGATTGTCCGAAAAGGAAATCCAGGATGAGATGGCCGCCATGCGGGCGCAGTTTCAGGACCTCGCGCAGCGCTATGCGGCGGAATCTGCCAATGCCCGCGCGCAGCAGAATGCCGCGGAGTTTCCGGCAAACATGCAAGGCGCTCCGGCAAGCGAGCATTTCAATTTTCTCCTGGAACCGGTCATTGACCTCACGAACAACAAGACCGCCCACTACCGTGTCCGCTTCAGCATTACGGCCGCAAATGGCATTGAGATCGACTATTCAAAACTGACCCTGAATGCCGACCGTGGCGAACTCCGTCCGACCCTCGACATTCATGTCATCAACCAGGCCATTCCGCTGCTGCGCCGCTTGCGGGCCAAGCATCCCGCCATGCGCATGTTCATCCCGATGGGAGCGGCAACACTCATGAGCGAGAATACCATCGCGCTCATTACCCAAATGTTCTCAGAGGCCGACAACGTGGCGCAGGGCGTCGTCTTTGAACTCACCCATGAGGCCCTTGCCAGCCTGAACGAAGCAGGCATTTCGGGACTTGCCGCAATTGCCCGGATGGGCGCAACCCTCGCCTTAACCGATGCCTCCATCGCCGGTCTTGACCTGCCGTCCCTGCGCCAGCTCGGTGTCAAGTTCATCGGGGTTGAGGCCCGCGCCATCGAGTCGGGCTTTGGCGTGACCCAGGCATGGCTTGATTTCGTCCAGGTGGCGCGCGGCATGCAGTTCCAGATACTCCTGACCAACGTGGAAAATTCCGCCCAGGCGGCCTCCGCTTCGCAAATCGCACGCTTTGTGGCAGGCCAATTCTTTGCCCCGCCACGCCGCGTGAAAATCAATGCAGGGCTGAGCGCCGCCAATGACCTCAGCGCCGCCGCATAAGTTGCATGAGACGCCTCTCAGCTGATTATCCGGTTTGGTTCTGTGATATCTGGGGCGTGGTTCACAATGGACTCACCTGTTACGAGGCTGCGGCCCAGGCACTTTCCCAGCACCGGAAAAAAGGTGGCATCGTCATCCTCGTCACCAATGCGCCGCGCACCTCGCGCGATGTTATCAGGCAGCTTGCTGACATTGGTGTTCCGGCGGATGCCTATGATTGCATCGTGACGTCGGGGGACGTGACCCAGACGCTGGTTACCGATCATGCAAAGGGCAAGGTCTATCACCTCGGCCCTCCCCGCGATCTTTCCATCTTTCATGGACAGGCCGTGCAACGGGTTCCGCTGGCACAGGCCCATGCCGTGCTGTGCACCGGCCTTGCCGATGACACCGTGGAAACGCCGGATGACTACAACGACCTGCTGTGGCGCATGAAGCAATTGCGCCTCCCGATGATCTGCGCCAATCCCGACAAGATCGTCCGCAAGGGCAACCGATTGCTCTATTGCGCCGGCGCATTGGCGGAGAAATATTCAGCCATGGGTGGCGATGTCCTGATGGCGGGCAAGCCCTATG
>JBAVOA010000369.1:0-8337 GCA_049691635.1 Aestuariivirga sp.
GCCATGAAACCCCAGTCCACCGCCATGACCGGCTGGGGCATCTTCGTCAGCCTGCTCGAAGCCGTGGTCGACCGCGCCGCTGACCACTTGGAGCGCGTCGGTGTCATCGTCGATGACACCTCACGCAAGACCTTCAGCAATAGCCGTAGCCAGGCCGGGCGCAGGGCGCGCAAGAAACCCCTGAACCTGTCTGATCTTCTCGATAATATCGGTGAAGAAGGGGATTTCAATTCAAAGATGCGCGAAAGTCTTGTCTCAATCGGGCGCATGGTGGCCTTCATGCAGGCTATCGTCGACCAGACGCGCCAGACCAAGGACATGAAAGACAATCGCTCCCGCATCAAGGTTCTGCAGCGCGATATTCAATCATTGACCGATCACGCATCGTTTCTTTCCGGCAAGATCAGTTTCCTGCTCGATGCCGTACTTGGCATGAGTACCATCGAACAGAACGGCATCATCAAGATTTTTTCCGTCGCCGCGGTCGTGTTCCTCCCGCCAACCCTGGTTGCAAGCATCTATGGCATGAACTTCAAGTTCATGCCGGAGCTCGATTGGGCCTATGGCTACCCCATGGCGCTCGGTATGATGGTTCTTTCGGCATTCCTGCCATGGCTCTATTTCAAGCGTAAAGGCTGGCTCTGATGCCAACGTTCTTGTGGGTTGCCCTAGGTGGCGCAATTGGCTCGGCGGCACGTTACGGGGTGAATGTCTGGTCGGGACGACTTCTTGGTTCTGAATTTCCCTGGCATACTTTTTTTGTGAATGTCCTGGGCTGCTTTGTTATGGGAACCCTCGTGGAACTTATGGCTTTGAAGCTCAATGTGAACAACGATACCCGCGCGTTCCTGAGCACAGGCATTCTAGGCGGTTTCACAACCTTCTCAGCCTTCTCCCTGGATTTTGCCTTGCTTGTCGAACGCAAGTCCTATGG
The DNA here is from genome assembly GCA_049691635.1 of Aestuariivirga sp. Lineage (GTDB taxonomy): Bacteria > Pseudomonadota > Alphaproteobacteria > Rhizobiales > Aestuariivirgaceae > Aestuariivirga. Next base: position 935 of record JBAVOA010000369.1, read on the forward strand.
TGCCGCCGCAGCCTATGGCGCAGGCTCCGTGGCCCTTTCGCTTATTGCTGTCTTTGCTGGGTTATCTCTGGTACGCACCCTCGCATCATGAACGAAATAAAGCGTTATATTGTTTCTCCTGAGGAGGACGGAATCCGCCTGGACCGCTGGTTCGGGATTCATTTTCCCCAGGTGACCTTTGCCTACCTCAACAAGCTCGCGCGCACGGGCCAGATCCGGGTGCAGGGTGGTCGGGCCAAGACCAGCACACGGCTGCAAACTGACCAGGAACTCCGCGTCCCACCGCTCATGTTCGACCGCAGGCCTCTCGACATTCCCAAGGGCGATGTGCAGCCCCTGACCAGGGAAGAAACCAGCCTTTTTGAAAGCATGGTCATCTTCGAGGACAAGGACCTCTATGTCCTCAACAAGCCACCCGGCTTTGCCGTACAGGGCGGCAGCAAGACGTTTCAGCATCTCGACGGTTTGCTGATGGGCATGGCCAAGAAATCCGGCGAGCGGCCCCTGCTGGTGCACAGGTTGGACCGCGATACCTCCGGCGTTCTGGTTGTGGCCAAGCGGCGCTCGATTGCTTCTGCTCTTGGAAAGCTTTTTGCAACGCGCGCCGTGAAAAAAACCTATTGGGCCGTGGTCAAGGGTGTCCCGCAGCCGCCCCAGGGCCGCATCGATGTGGCCTTGACCAAGGCACAAGGGCCCGACGGCGACCGGGTTCGCCCCAGCGAGAAGGACGAAGCGAACTCCCGTCACGCCATTACCTATTACGCGGTGGTGGACACCGCCCCGCCCATCACCGCCTGGGTGTCCTTGAAACCCGTGACCGGACGCCAGCATCAGCTCCGCGCCCACATGGCCTATATCGGGACGCCCATTCTGGGCGACGAAAAATACGGCGGCAACGCCGATATGCCGGAAGGCATTTCCAAGAAGCTCCACCTCCATGCCCGCCGGATCGTGTTTCCCCATCCCCGCGAAGGAGTGGTGGATATCTCGGCAAGCCTGCCAACCCACATGCGCGAGACCTGGGATGCGTTTGGCTTTGATCCAGACCGTTATGACGCGGATTCGGAATGACCGGCGAAACCGAGGATCAGAGATGGGAGCGCCTGTCACGGGACCGAATCCACCGGCCGCTCCCCAAAAGGTTTTATAAATCGGTTACGGTCACAGATCAGTTCGGCATTGCCCTGGATGGCAGGAACGTCAAAACGCCACTCAGGGCCCCATTGGTCCTGCCAAACCGCGCCCTCGCAGATGCTGTTGCCGCAGAATGGGAAGGGCAGGTCGAAGTCATTAATCCCCTTGCCATGCCGCTGACCAAGCTTGCCAATACAGCACTTGACCGCGCGGCGGCTGAGAGGTCAAAAATCCTGGCGGAAATTGTTGAGTTTGCCGGGAGCGACCTGGTGTGTTACCGGGCAGACAGCCCGGAAGAGCTGGTTTCACTACAAAACCAGCATTGGGATCCGGTCATCGCTTGGGCAAGGTCTGGCCTCAACGCCAGTTTTGAAACGGCAAATACCATCACCCACAAGCCCCAGTCCGCAGCGGCCCTTCATGCCCTGGAGGCCCATATTGCAGCGCTTGATCGATTTTCATTCGTGGCCGCCCATAATTTGACGACCCTGACTGGCTCGGCCCTGCTGGCGGCAATGGCCGTAGCGGGACGGATTTCGGCTGAGGCTGCGTGGCTGGCCGCCAATGTCGATGAGGACTGGCAAATTGCCACCTGGGGGAAAGACGACGAGGCCGTGGCCCGGCGCGAAAGCCGCCTGAAAGAGTTTTCCGCTTGCGTGATGTTCGTTAACCTTGCACAAATTCGCCCATAATGCCGCCTCATAGCCGACACCATGTTAGATCAAATGACCTCACGCGATTTGATATCCAAAGGGACGCTGCCATGAAATTCCATCTGATGCTCGCATCTGCCATACTGATTGCGGCGACAAGCCTGCCAGCCGGGGCACAGTCGGCGCCAGCCGATCTGATTGCCGCCTACAAGGCGGGCGTCGCCGCGGCTAAATGCAATCTCGGCCTCGATAGCGGCAAATCCAGCCAGCTGGGCGATGCTGTGCAGCGCATCGAGCAGCGCAGCGGCCTTGGCCAGAATGAACTGGACGCGTTGTGGAGCAAGACCCAGGCCGATGCAGATGCCGACAAAGCAGGTTTTTGTGCCCAGGCTGCCGCAGGCATCGATGGCGTAATCGCCTCGGCCCAATAGGGCCGAACAACATCTAGGCTGCTTGAACCTGCTCGAGGGTGAGGGGTATCCATGCGGTGAATGTGGCACCGGTTCCGAGACCGCCGTCTACCGTCAATCCCCCGCCGTGCTGTTCGAGAACCTGAACCACTGCGGGCAGGCCAAGCCCGGTGCCGAAGCTCTTGGTGGTGAAGAGGGGCTCCAGAACCTTTGCGATATGTTCCTCCGGGATGCCCGGCCCGGTGTCACGGACATCGAGTTCAATGCGGTTGCCGCTCTGCCGCGTTGCAATTGTGATTTTGGGCGATTGGGTTGCGAATTTTGAAGGATCATCGCCCTTGCCAACCATCGCTTCCGAGGCGTTGCTGATCAGGTTGATAAGCACGCGGGCCAAACGGCCGGGGTCAAATGAAACAATTTTTTCATTGAGGCCGAGGTCGCATTCGACTGCGATCATGGCTGGCAGTTTTTGCGTCTCTTCCTCGACAAGTTTGACCACCCAGCTGTCAAAGTCAGCCTTCTTATATTCAAGTTGTTGGGATTTGGCGTAGTCGAGGAACTGGGTAATCACGGCATCACAGCGGGTAACGGAATTGTCGATGCGAGATAGTTGCGCATCCACATTGATGGCTTGACCTGCGAGCTTTCGTCTCAGCAGATACGCAGAAGTGCGGACGGCCGAAAGCGGATTGCGCAGTTCATGGGCAACGGTCGCAACCAATTGCCCCATTTGTGCGAGCTTTCCCTTTTTTATGATTTCGTCCTGCGCTTCGTGAAGTTGTCGCATGTTCTCCGCGAGATCGATGTTCAACCGGGTAATATCGTCATTTACCCGCTGCAATGCAGAAGCGTTTTCCTTCATGTCATCGGCGCGCTTTACATTGCTGCGATGCCACCCTAAACCCAGAAGACTCAGCACGCCAAGTGCTGAATAGGAGCCATACTCGAAGTATCTCTTTGTCCAGAACTGTGCCCCCGAGTAGTACTCGCGAACGGGATATTTCATGTGCAGTTGCCATTTGCCGCGCACATCATTTGTGTCGACAACCACCGTCTCGGAAAAAATGGTCGCAGGCGACGGAACATAGTCGGCGGCATGCATCATCAATCTTATATTGACGTTGCGCGGGAATGGCACCGACATGTACTCAGCCAGAGGACTGATCAGCGAGTAATTGTCGCTGGCAGTAATATTGCGCAGGACGCTGCTCAAAATGACTGCCGCGACGCTGCCAGCCAGTTTTCCATCCTGGTCGTAGAATGGAACAGAGAAAACAAGTCCGGCTCTTTCGCTATCAACCCGAGGTTTGATGGTGTTTGTGTTGTCACTTGTCAGGATTTCAGGCCCGCTGGTCATCGGAACATCCGACGTCTCGACGTTGTGTATTTTGGGGTAATTGATTTTGAAGAATTGAAGCTGTTTCTCGAATTGTACGTATTCAGCCAGTCTGATTGCCCGGGGAGGCGCCGGAACGACGGAAGCAAAATCGCTGCCTGAAATCGTTGAGCTGACAAGAATTTTGTCAAGCGCTAGAATTGGCTCTTCGGGGTTTCCGGTCTCTAAGTCGATTTTTCCGGCATCAAAGCTCAGCGGAACAATATATATCTTTGTGACGCCGACATTTTTGGCAAGGTTGTTGTAAACCTGTTGAATGGTTTCACGGCCGTCAGCACCAAGATTGAAACCGTGACGGTCAATTTTTCGGACGTTGGGCAGAAAACTGAGCGTTGTAAGATTATCTTTGAGTGCAGTAAAGAAAGTTTTCACTCTCCTGTTGTAGTCCTTCGACACCATCTGCTGAGATTCAAGGTAGTGTTGCCAGGCAGCGAGATATTGTCTGTTTGCTTCAAAGCGTACTCCGATACAGAGAAGCAGTCCCGCCATGAGAATTGCCAAATATCCCATCGGTGCGGAAGACGCGTTTCGCAATTCTTTCTCCCTGAGCGCGATGGGCGCCGCAGACTGGTTCACTTGTGGTTAAAATCAGGTTAAATCATTGATACGTTCAATAATTTAGCCGTTTGACGAAAGCCGGGATCGGCGTCAAACTAAGGGGTGCAGGGAGTATTTATGCAGGAAATCCTAGCAAAGCTGGAACTCCGCCGCGCGGAAGCCAGGGCAGGTGGCGGTGAAAAGCGCACCATGGCCCAGCATGCCCGCGGCAAGCTCACCGCCCGGGAACGAATCGACCTGTTGCTGGATGAGGACTCCTTTGAAGAGTTTGACATGTTTGTCGAACACCGGAGTACCGATTTTGGCATGGAAAAATCCAAGATCCCGGGCGATGGTGTAGTTACCGGTTGGGGCACGGTAAACGGCCGGGTGGTCTATGTTTTTGCCAAAGACTTCACCGTCTTCGGAGGCTCGCTCTCCGAAGCCCATGCCCGCAAGATCACAAAGATCCAGGATATGGCCCTGCAGAACCGCGCCCCGATCATCGGGCTTTTTGATGCCGGCGGGGCCCGCATCCAAGAAGGTGTAAACGCGCTCGGTGGTTACGGTGAAGTGTTCCAGCGCAATGTTCTCTCCTCCGGTGTCATTCCGCAAATCTCAGTGATCATGGGTCCCTGTGCCGGCGGCGATGTCTATTCCCCCGCAATGACCGATTTCATCTTCATGGTGCGCGACACGAGCTATATGTTTGTGACCGGGCCTGACGTGGTCAAGACCGTGACCAATGAATCGGTAACAGCGGAGGAACTTGGCGGTGCCTCTGTTCACACCACAAAATCGTCCATTGCCGATAAGGGCTTTGACAATGATGTCGAGGCCCTGTTGCAGATGCGACGGCTGATCGATTTCCTTCCCTCGTCCAATACGGACCCCATTCCCGAGATTCCGAGTTTTGACGACACTGAGCGTCTGGAGCTTTCCCTCGACACGCTTATTCCGGCAAACCCCAACCAGTCCTATGACATGAAGGAATTGATCCTCAAGATTGCCGACGAGGGTGATTTCTTTGAAATCCAGGAGGCCCACGCCAAGAACGTCATCGTAGGCTTCGCACGGTTGGGAGGACGCACCATTGGCGTTGTCGCCAATCAGCCCCTGGTGCTGGCAGGTGTGCTGGACAGCGATGCCGGACGTAAGGCCGCGCGCTTCGTGCGTTTCTGCGATTGCTTCAATATCCCCATCGTCACCCTTGTCGACGTTCCGGGATTTCTCCCCGGCACCGCCCAGGAATACGGCGGCCTGATCAAGCATGGCGCTAAGCTGCTGTTTGCCTTTGCCGAGGCGACGGTACCAAAGATCACCCTGATTACGCGGAAGGCCTATGGTGGGGCTTATGTTGTAATGTCATCAAAGCACCTCCGCGGAGATTTGAATTATGCCTGGCCATCCGCCGAGATAGCCGTGATGGGCTCGCGCGGCGCCGCCGAAATCATCTATCGCGGCGAACTCACAGACAAAGATAAGATCGCAGCACGGGTAAAAGACTATGAGGACCGATTTGCCAATCCCTTTGTGGCTGCTGAACGGGGGTTTCTCGACGAAATCATCATGCCGCACTCCACCCGGAAGCGCATCGCCCGGGCGCTGGATATGCTACGCCATAAGGAACTTAAAAACCCTTGGAAGAAGCATGATAACATTCCACTTTAAGGATTGAACGAATGCGCCTGCTCGCAAGCCTGATGAAGCGTTTCGTGAAAGTGGGAACCCTCACGATTCTGGACGTTGAGGGAAAGCCCCATGTTTTCAAAGGTGCGCAGGGGCCGGAGGTGACAATCCGCCTCAAGGACAGAAAGCTCTACAGATCGCTTTTCCTAAATCCGGAACTCCATGCCGGCGAAGCCTATATGGATGGGATGCTGACCATCGAAAAGGGTACCATCCGCGACTTTCTTTTCCTGGCCGAACTGAACGGCAAAAACCTCCGAAGGCATCCCTTGCAAAGTTTCCTGCACAGGGGCCTGAAAGGCATTCGCAAATTTCATCAGCGTAACGACGCAAAAGCCGCAAGAACCCACGTTCACCACCACTACGATCTTTCCAACGAACTCTATAAATTGTTTCTGGACAAAGACCTTAACTACTCCTGTGCCTATTTCACCAAACCGGACGACACGATCGAAACGGCCCAGCAAAACAAGCTCCGCCATATTGCCGCCAAGCTGGACTTGAAACCCGGCCAGCGGGTTCTCGATATCGGCTGTGGCTGGGGTGGCATGGCGCTCTATCTGGCAGCCGCCGCAGATGTGGAGGTGACGGGCGTCACGCTTTCCACAGAACAGCATGCCCTTGCCACTGAGAGGGCAAAGGAACGTGGGCTTGATAAGCGTGTGCGTTTTGAGCTGATGGATTATCGTGACGTAGAAGGCACGTTCGACCGCGTCGTGTCGGTTGGCATGTTCGAGCACGTGGGAATTGTTCACTATGACGAGTATTTCGGGAAGATTCGCGATCTCCTGAAGCCGGATGGTGTTGCCCTCTTGCACTCCATAGGTCGCAAGGGCGGGCCGGGAACCACTGGCGCCTGGATGCGCAAGTATATTTTCCCCGGTGGTTATTCCCCGGCTCTTTCAGAGGCGCTGGCAAGTGTTGAGCGCTCAAAGCTATGGGTCACCGACATTGAGATATTGCGCCTGCACTATGCCAAGACCCTGCGCGCCTGGGAGGAGCGCTTCCAGGCCAACCGTCCCCGGATTACCGCTCTGATGGATGAACGCTTCTGCCGGATGTGGGAGTTTTACCTGATTGTCAGTGAGCTGAGCTTCAGCCATGGCTCGCACATGGTGTTTCAGATGCAACTGACCAAGGATCGCCACGCCCTGCCGATCACGCGCGACTATATGGGCAAAGTGGAAGCCGGCCTGAAGGGCTAAATCACTTCGCCGATGAGATCATACTCTTCTGCATCAACAATACGGGCGCGAACCATGTCACCAGGCTTCAGCGCTGTTTCACCGGGAAGGAAAACATTGCCGTCGATTTCCGGCGCGTCCCAGGGCGAACGGGCAACCGCCTCTTCGTTTTCCACGTCAATGGAATCCACCAGCACATCTATCTCGCGGCCAATCTTGGATTGGAAAATGCCGGCGGAAATCTCCTGCTGGGCCTCCATGAAGCGGTGATAGCGTTCGGCTTTGACTTCATCAGGCACCTGCGGCAGACCCAGGTCATTGGCCTTCGCTCCGGAGACCGGCTCATACTTGAAGCAGCCCACACGCTCCAGTTTTGCTTCTTTCATCCATGACAGAAGGT
>JBAVOA010000370.1:0-2623 GCA_049691635.1 Aestuariivirga sp.
GTTCCAGACCATCACGAAATCGAAGTACGACGTCAACGCAACTGGAGATTTCGATGCAATATCATAGACATTGATCATCCACCACTTGTGGGTTTGATCAATGCCAAAAATCAGTGAAGCCAGCGCCAGCACAAGCGGCGCCAGCGGGCCCCAGAGCTTCACGTGCATCACACCATCTTGCCGAAGCGATGCTGCCACTCGCGCACGGCCTCGGCATCACGCGGCGTGATATCGGGGAAATCCTTGTCCTTGCCGACGTCTTTCGAAATCTTCCAGGACCTCGCGCATTTCAGGCCCGCGGCCTTGGCTGGGACCACGGCGACATTCTTCAAATCGTCGAGGCGGAAGGCGTTCGCAGGCCCTGCCCCCTCAACAATGGTGATGTCAGACGTGATGCAGACTTCGGCGAAATCACAGGCGCGGAGCGTGGCAACATCGGCGGCGTCCATTTCCACATGGACGGTTGGCGCTGCCTCAAGCGACGAACCGATGCGCTTCTCGGCGCGCTCCAGTTCAAGGGCGCCAGTCACGGCGCGGCGGACATTGCGGATCATGTCCCATTTCTTTGCGATTTCGGGCTGGTGCCATTCGGCAGGAGACTTGGCAAATTGCATGAGATGCACGGAGCTGCCCTCGCCCGCGAAGCGTGTGAGCCAGACTTCTTCCATGGTGAAGGCAAGGATCGGGGCCCACCAGGTGGTGAGGCAATGGAAGAGCTGATCCATCACGCTGCGGCAGGAGCGGCGCTTGAGGCTCGACCAAGCATCGCAATAGAGCGCGTCTTTCCGGACATCAAAATAAAACGCTGACAGGTCTTGCGTCATGAAATTGCTGAGAGCTGAGAAGATGCGCTTGTAGTCGAAAACCAGATAGGCCGCCTGCACCTGGGCATCGATCTCATGGAGCCGGTGCAGGATGTAGCGTTCAAGCTCGGGCATATCCAGGGGATGGACCTGTTCCCAATCCTGCAAGCCCTCGAGCGCGCCCAGAACATAGCGCATGGTGTTGCGAAGCTTGCGGTAGGCCTCCACATTGGTCTTGAGGATTTCCTTGCCGAGGCGGAGGTCTTCCGCATAGTCGGCGGACGCCACCCAGAGGCGGAGGATATCAGCGCCCGATTGCTTGATTACCTCCTGCGGGGTGACGATGTTGCCCAGGGACTTCGACATCTTGCGGCCGTCCTCGCCCACCACGAAGCCATGGGTGAGAACCGCATCATAGGGGGCGCGGCCCCGGGTGCCGCAGGATTCGAGCAGCGAGGAATGGAACCAGCCGCGGTGCTGGTCGGAGCCTTCGAGATAGATGTCGGCGGGCCATTTCAGATCGGGCCGCTGTTCCAGGCAGAAGGCATGGGTGCAGCCTGAATCAAACCACACGTCGAGGATGTCGCGCACCTGTTCCCATTCCTGGGAATTGTAGCTGTCGCCCAGGAAGCGCTGGGCGGCACCATCGGCAAACCAGGCATCGGCGCCTTCTTTAGAAAATGAATCCGCAATCCGCTGATTCACTTTGGAATCATTGAGGATTTTTCCGCTTTCCTTGTTCACGAACACGGCGATGGGAACGCCCCAGGCCCGCTGGCGCGAGATCACCCAATCGGGCCTGTCGGCAATCATGCCGCGCAGGCGGTTCTGGCCTACGGCGGGGAAGAACTTGGTGTCTTCGATGGCTTTCAACGCCTTGTCGCGCAGACCATGGCTGGACATGGAGATGAACCATTGCGGCGTGTTACGGAAAATGATCGGCTTCTTGGAGCGCCACGAATGGGGATAGCTAATAGTCTTGCGCTTGGCCGACAGCAGCATGCCAGCTTCTTTCAAAGCATCCATCACCAGCTTGTTGGCATTGCCCCACTTGCCATATTGATCGATAACGCGGCCACCTTCGAAGCCGGGCGCGTCCTTGGTATAATAGCCATCGGCGTTGACGGTGGACGGAATCGGGCCACCAACTTTTTCAGTCCAGATATTGTAGTCATCAGCACCATGACCGGGCGCGGTGTGTACAAAACCCGTACCTGCATCATCAGTGACGTGATCGCCGTCGAGGAGAGGGACTTCGAAGTCGTAGCCTTTGGCCTTCAATGGATGCTTACAAACCAACACATCTGGATCAACTTCACCAAGGCGTTTGTAATCCTCGACTCTGCCAGCCTTCAAAACTTCGTCTACGAGTTTGTCGGCAACTATGAACCTGTCACCTTTCACAGTCCAATTTCCTTCTGGTGCAGCAAGCACCTCATAGAGGCCATACTTTATCTTTGATGAAAAACTGATCGCTCTATTCCCCGGTATTGTCCATGGTGTCGTCGTCCAGATCAGGATTGATACACCTTTCCAATGCTCAGCCTCTCTAAGCGGCTGACCACCAACTGATCTTGCGGGTCTGCCGGTGTAAACATCTCCCTCAACTGGAAACTTCACATAGATCGTATCAACTTCGATATCCGCATACTCAACTTCGGCTTCGGCGAGTGCGGTTTTTTCAACAACACTCCACATCACCGGCTTCGACCCGCGATAGAGCTGGCCGCTATCGGCGAATTTCAATAGCTCCTTGGCGATGATCGCTTCGGCTTCGAAATTCATGGTGAGATAGGGGTTCTGCCAATCACCGGTTACAC
>JBAVOA010000371.1:0-4191 GCA_049691635.1 Aestuariivirga sp.
GGAAGACAATGTAAATCGGGAGGCTGCGGGCTTTCCAGAAGAAAACCAAGGCAAGCAGCGTATCGACCACCATCGAGGTGTTGACGGCCACACCATAGGCCGAGGCCAGATGGGATGAAGAGCGGAAAACGATCACCAGCAGGGTGACGCCCGCCAGAATCATCCAGTTGATCTGACCGATATAAATCTGCCCCTGTTCGGTTTCGCTGGTGTGGGTGATGTTCATGCGGGGTAGGAGCCCCAGCGACATAGCCTGCTGGGCAATGGAGAAGGCCCCAGTGATCACCGCCTGGCTGGCGATGACGGTGACCAGGGTCGCAAGCAGAACCAGGGGGATGAGGCCCCATGCCGGAGCCATCAGGAAGAACGGATTATCGACGTGTTGCGGGTGGGCAATGATGAAGGCGCCCTGGCCGAGGTAGTTCAGCACCAGTCCGGGGAACACCACGCAAATCCACGCGAGCCGGATGGACTTCTTGCCGAAATGGCCCATGTCGGCATAGAGCGCTTCGCCGCCCGTTACAGCCAGAAACACACCACCAAAAACGAGAAGCGCCAATCCCGGCTGGTCGACGAGCATGCGTACGCCATAAAGCGGATTGAGCGCCGTGAAGATTTCGAGGTCGTCACCGATGTGAACCAGCCCCATGACTCCCAGAATGAAGAACCACAGGGCGGTGACGGGGGCAAATATTGACGCAACGCCCGCAGTGCCGCGGTACTGGAACAGGAACAGGCTGAAAAGCACGGCGAGGGTAAGCGGCACGACGACAAATTCAAATTTTGGATTGATCACGGCGAGGCCTTCGACGGCCGAGAGCACGGACATGGCCGGTGTGATCATTGCGTCGCCAAAGAAAAATGCGGCCCCAATGATACCCAGAGCCAGGACCAGTCCGCCCTTTCGTTTCAGCAGGGTTTCGACAAGCACAACAAGCGACAGAATGCCGCCCTCGCCTTTATTGTCGGCGCGCATAAGCAGCACGACGTACTTCAGGCCGACGACGAGGATCAGCGCCCACAGGAGAAGCGAGACCACGCCGAGGACTGCAAGGCGCAGATCGCCACCCGCGTTGACCACGGGGTGAAGGGCTTCCCGCATGGCGTAGAGCGGGCTCGTGCCGATGTCGCCAAAGACCACGCCAATAGAGGCAAAGGCCAACTTGTACTTGACCGAAGAGGCGCCTGCTTCGCTTGCGGAAGAGCTTGTTTTTGTCATGGACCGCCCGCTATGGGCTCCACTCCTTAATCATTTCGGCGGCGGTCTAGGGGGCCGTCACAACGGCACGGCATTCAGCAGGAAGGCCTGCCAGTGTCAAGGCCGGGGCTGGTTTTACGGGTTTGGCGTTGGGGTCCTTTAGGAGGGGCTTCCAGGGGATAGGTCCCATCCAATAGGCCAGTTCCGCACCACAGCCTGTGCCATCGGCTGGAGCGGCGGGAGCCTGATTCTTGCACCCGGCAAATCCCGGCGGACACTTCATCCGAATATGAAAGTGAAAGGTATGATTGTAGTAGGGGCGCACCTTGGCAAGCCAAGAGCGGTCACCCGTCGCCCATTTGCAAAGTTCGGCTTTGATGGGCGGGTGCACGAATATGCGGGCCACCTCCGGATAGGAGGCAGCAGTCTTTATGAGCTTGGCGCGGGATTCGGTCCAGACGTCGCGGTTCAGGGTCGAGCGGTCCTTCACCATGTCGACGGGTACAAGATTTTCCCGTTCCGTGGGCGTCAAGACATGGTCCGGCATTGGCGTGAACCAGACATCGGCATCGAGGCCAATCTGGTGACTGGCATGGCCCGTCAGCATGGGGCCGCCGCGTGGCTGGGCAATGTCGCCTACCAGCAGTCCGTTCCAATTGTCGTATTTCTTGGCGTCCGCGGCAAGGCGTTCAATCAGGCTGATCAGGGCAGGGTGTCCCCAATTGCGATTGCGTGAGGTTCGCATTACCTGCCAGTCGGGACCGTCGACGGGCAGGGCCTTGGCACCCGAGAGGCAGCCCTTGGCGTAGCTGCCAATGGCGCGGGCTGACAGATTCAGCGGAAGTTTCGCCGCGCCAAAAAGCTTCTTGGCGGGACTGTGGTTGAGATCGACGGCGGCCAGGGTTGCCAAGGCGGCCTGATCCTTGGCTGACTGGGAGAGCGCAAGAGATGAAAACAGGAAAAGCATCGCCCCAAAGAGGGTGGCAAAAAATCTTGGAATTTGCATAGGCCGTTCAATCCTCATTTCTTGCGGAACGAATCCAGGGAAATAACTTTTGGGGCATCCTTGGGCGGTTCGTCTGGTGATGTGGTGCCGTCGCCATCCGGTTTCTTCTTGCCGGAGGCAAGTTTCTCCACCTTGCTCTCGCCGTGAATGGGCGTCTCAACGGCGATAACCTCGAATTGCAGGCCAAACTGCACAGAGGGGTCAAGGAAACCTTTCACCGCATTGAACGGGATCACCAGTTTTTCGGGAATGTTGTCAAAGGACAGGGTGATTTCAAAGCGGTCCTCGCGCACGATGAGGTGCTCATACTGATGCTGGATCACAATGGTCATCTCGCGGGGATAGCGCTGGGACATGCGTTCACCGATATCCACGCCGGGGTATTTGGTGTTGAAGGCGATATAGAAGTGATGATCGCCCGGCAAGCCTGACTTTTCAACCCGGCGCAGGGCTTCGCGCACCACGCCGCGCAGGGCGTTTTGGGCGAGCTGGTCATACCGCATCAGGTCTTCAGGCATAGGCGAAACATCCTTGGAAAGGTCGACTCAACCTCTCAGATACTACAGCTTCAGCGTTTCTGCAGCCATGAACTCACTTACCCCACACAATTGAAAGTGCCGGTTTCTGTTGCCAGGTACCGGCGGACCCCGCCTGAAACGGCTAAGCCTCAGGACTTTGATTTCGGCATTCGCACTGCATTAAGCAGCGAGAGCTACCGGAGCATAGTTGTCATTTGCAACTACTTGTTTAGCCCGATAACGTCGGAACCATCACGGGCAAAGCTCCACCCTTTACACCCTCGTCGATCCTAGTTCGCCCCCAGCAAAATCCGCCAATTCCAGGCGGATTTTGGTGGAGGCGCCGGGTACTGCCCCCGGGTCCGAAAGGTTTATTGCGATGGCATTTTATCACCATAGCCGCCCGTTGCCGGGTGGCCTCCCAGATATAGGGCTTCCGGCCCATAAGTGAAAGGGCCAGCTTAGGTTGTTGATGTCTGCTGTTTTTATGGTTTTCCGCAGGTTAATCCCGGGGCTGGTCCGGGCATTTTGTTTTGGATTGGAGAATCGGCTAGCTTAGCGCTCATGCACCAATATCTTGATCTCATGCGGCATGTCCGCGACCATGGAGTGCAGAAGACTGACCGGACGGGCACGGGCACGCGCTCCGTGTTCGGCTATCAGATGCGCTTTGACCTCGCTGGCGGTTTTCCGCTGGTGACGACCAAGAAGCTGCACCTGCGCTCGATCATCTATGAGTTGCTATGGCTGCTCAGCGGCGATACCAATATCAAGTTCCTGCATGACAACAAAGTGACCATCTGGGACGAGTGGGCCGATGCGAACGGTGATCTCGGACCCGTTTATGGAGCGCAATGGCGTTCCTGGCCTGCGCGTGACGGCAGCGTGATCGACCAGATTGCCGATACGGTTGAACGCATCAAAAAGACTCCCGATTCGCGTCGGCTGCTGGTCACGGCCTGGAACCCCGCCGATGTGGACAAGATGGCCCTGCCGCCGTGCCATTGCCTGTTCCAGTTCTATATAGCCAACGGAAAACTCTCGTGCCAGCTCTACCAGCGCTCGGCAGATATCTTCCTGGGCGTGCCCTTCAATATCGCGTCCTACGCCATGCTCACGCACATGATGGCCCATGTCACGGGATTGAAAGTTGGCGAGTTCGTGCACACGCTTGGCGATGCCCATATCTATCTCAATCATCTCCAGCAGATTGATGAACAATTGTCGCGTGTACCCTTTGCCTTGCCACGCCTTGTGATAAAGCGCGAGGTGAAGGCCATCGATGAATTCCGCCATGAGGATTTTGAAATCTTGAATTACCAAGCCCACCCGCATATTCCCGCCCCCGTGGCAGTTTAGATACGATGGCAAAATTTGGCAGGGATTTTCAGAGCTACACCTCACCTTTACTTTATATGCCCAGCAACCCGGCAGGACTTTGGATTGCGCTTGCCCTTGCAGCGTTTCTC
>JBAVOA010000372.1:0-3179 GCA_049691635.1 Aestuariivirga sp.
GCCTACATGCGCGGCCTCATCCATGGCACCATGCATCTTTCCATCGGCCAGGAAGCCAGTGCGGTTGGTGCCACCATGGCGCTGCGCAGGACGGATTACATCACTTCAACCCATCGCGGCCATGGCCACTGCATCGGCAAGGGGGCTGAACCGAAGCTGATGTTTGCAGAGTTCTTCGGCAAGGAAGAAGGTTATTGCCGGGGCCGCGGCGGCTCTATGCACATTGCTGACGTTGAAACTGGAAATCTGGGTGCTAACGGCATTGTCGCAGGCGGCATTCCCATAGCAGTGGGGGCAGCACTCGCCATCAAAAAGCAGAAACGCGATGATGTCGCCCTGTGTTTCTTTGGCGATGGCGCCACCAATGAAGGGGCCTTTCACGAGGCGCTCAACATGGCCTCAATCTGGAAACTGCCGGCAATCTTTGTGTGCGAGAACAACAAATACGGCATGTCGGTTTCCACTGAACGTTCAATGGCCGTGGCAAATGTTGCAGACCGCGCAAGTGCCTATGGCATGCCGGGGGTTATCGTTGACGGCAATAGGATTGAAGATGTGGCGGAAGCCATATTGATTGCCATCGCGCGAGCCCGTGCGGGGCAGGGGCCAACACTAGTTGAATGCAAGACCTACCGTACCCGCGGCCACTCAAGAAGCGACCGCAACCGCTACCGCACCAAGGAGGAGATTGAGGAATGGAAGTTGCGTGATCCCCTTGGCCATTTTGAAACCGAACTCATGGCCAACGGCATTGCCACCGCTCAAGAAGTTGCGGAAATTCACGCACGTGTGGCGGCTGAAATTGCAGCAGGTCTCGAATTTGCGCAAAATGGCACAGACCCCTCGCCGGACCAGGTGACACGTGATGTATATTCGCCCGGAGTTCAGCCATGAGCCGCGAGCTGAGCTACGCCCAGGCCATCCATGAGGCGCTTGCCCAGGCCATGGAGGCCGATGAGCGTGTCTTTCTCATGGGAGAAGACATTGGCGTTTATGGCGGTGCATTTCAGGTTACTGGTGACCTCGTGCATCGTTTTGGTGAAGACCGGGTCATGGACACGCCGATTTCCGAATTGGGTGCGGCCGGCGTGGCGGTTGGCGCCGCCCTTGCCGGAAGCCGGCCCATCCTCGAATTTCAATTCTCCGATTTTGCCACGCTCGCCATGGAGCAGATCGTTAATCAGGCCGCCAAGATGCGCTTCATGCTGGGCGGCAAGGTATCGGTGCCTCTGGTGATGCGTCTTCCTTCGGGGTCAGGCACAGGCGCTGCCGCCCAGCACAGCCAATCGCTGGAAGCCTGGCTGGCCCACGTCCCCGGTTTGAAAGTTGTCCAGCCCGCAACCCCCTATGATGCCAAAGGGCTACTGCTTGCGGCCATTGATGACCCCGATCCGGTGATGGTTTTCGAACACAAGCTTCTCTACAAGATGAAAGGCGAGGTGCCGGAGGAGGCCTACCGCATTCCCATTGGCAAAGCCCTGGTTCGCCGTCAAGGCAAACACGCAACCATCGTTGCCACCTCCATAATGGTTCTGCGTGCACTGGAAGCCGCTGAAGTTCTGGCTGGCGAAGGCATCGAGATAGAAGTGATCGATCTCCGCACCCTGCGCCCGCTGGATACAGCAACAATCATTGAGAGCGTAAAGAAGACCAGCCGCCTGGCTTGTATTTATGAGGGCGTCAAAACCCTTGGTATCGGGGCTGAAATCAGTGCCATGATTGCCGGAAGCGATGCTTTTGATTATCTCGACGCGCCAATCCTCAGGTTGGGCGGGTCGGATTCACCCATTCCCTACAATCCCACCCTTGAAAAGGCCGCCGTGCCGCAGACACCGGGAATTATTGAGCAAGTGCGCAATCTCGTAAAGGGCAGGATCTAGCGCCATGCCGGTTGAGGTCATCCTTCCCAAGGTCGATATGGGCATGGCCACCGGCAAAATCGCGAAATGGCATGTGAAAGACGGCGACACAGTCAAGACGGGTGCATTGCTGTTTGAAATTGAAACCGACAAGGCCTCAATGGAAATTGATGCGCCAGCAGACGGCGTCATCGGCAACATGATGGCCGGCGAAGGCGGGGCAATACCTGTCGGCACTGTTGTTGCTTACATCTATCAGAATGGCGAAACCGCATCCGCTCCAAAAGCATCACAGTCGTCTCCCCCGGTTGCTTCCAGGCAACCGGAAACTCGTCCAGATGCAGGGGAATACATGCCCTCCCAAGTGCATCCCGCATCTGGAATTTTTCGCGCAACACCCCTTGCCAGGCGCCTGGCGCGTCAGGCCGGAGTGAGTATTGGACAAATCAACGGAAGCGGCCCACGTGGCCGCATCATTGCGGCGGATGTGCAAATTGCCATCGGAGCTCCGAAGCCAGTAGCACAAACCGGAAACGGCATCATTCCCATTGACGCCATGCGCCGGACCATTGCCCAGCGTCTCACGCTCTCTAAGCAAACCATTCCGCACTTTTATCTGACCGTCACCTGCGATCTGACCAAGCTCATGGAAATTCGCGAACGGCTCAACGGCAATGCGCCGCGCAATGCCACCAAGTCTCCGCTGTGGAAGCTGTCCGTAAATGATTTCATCGTTAAATCCATGGCGCAGGCCTTACAGCAGGTACCGGACGCCAATGTGACCTGGGCTGAAACGCATATTATTCAGCACTGGAACAGTGACGTGGGGGTAGCAGTAGCAGTGGAGGGCGGCCTGTTTACCCCGGTCGTGCGCGCGGCTGAGACCAAATCCTTATCGCAAATTTCAGTCGAAATGAAGGATTTGGCAGCCCGTGCGAAGCTCCGGAAACTGCAGCCTTCGGAGTATCAGGGCGGCACCACGGCCATTTCCAATCTCGGCATGTTCGACATTGAGGAGTTCACTGCGATCATCAACCCGCCCCATGCCACGATTTTGGCTGTGGGTGCTGGCATTGAAGGATTTGTACCGTTAAACGGGCAGCCCCAACTGCGCACTCTCATGAAATGCACGCTGTCTTGCGATCATCGTGCAGTTGATGGTGCTGTGGGTGCAAAGCTGCTTGCCACATTCCGCTCCTTCATTGAGGAGCCAGCCTTGATGCTGGCGTAGACAATGCAATAGTATCAGCGTTCAAACGGAGTGGAGGCAGTCTCACATGCGCTATGACTATGCGTCGATTGGTTTTTACACGTTTGATT
>JBAVOA010000373.1:0-8090 GCA_049691635.1 Aestuariivirga sp.
CCTAATGGCCCACGTTCTGTGGCATATTCTAATGGTATTCATTGCTTTCCTGCTGGCAAGCACTACAAGCGGGCTAGTTTTCAAACACATTATTACCCATCCCAATTTCCTGATTCTGCTTCACCCAGATTCAACTTGGGATTCATCAAAACTCCGCTACTTCGCCGCTATGGTTGCTATACGCCTAGTCTACAGCAGCGTGGCTATTGCCTTTTATGGTTTTATCCCGACGGTCATAGCAGCGTTTGTGGCTGAATACTTTGCCGTGCGGTCAATACTGGCTTATCTGGCGGCAAGTCTTTTGATTTTCTCAATATGCGGTATTTTGAGCGACCAACTTGTCTATTGGATTGGTGCCGGTCTGGTCTTCGGTTTCGTTTTCTGGCTCCTGGCTGGGCGAAAGGCAGGGTTGCGGAAACCTGAAACACCGTGATAGGTGCTGCCGTGAAATCATTCTCTAATTCTCATCATGGCCGTGCTTGACACGGCCATCTTCTTGCCAGTTAAGAGGATGCCCGTGTGAAGCACGGGCATGATGAAAATGGGAACGAAACTGCCGGTACTCCCGGGATGATTAATGAAAGAAAGCAAACGCCATGTCCAAGCGCGGCCAGGTTAAAAAAGTAGTACTCGCCTATTCCGGGGGGCTTGATACCTCGATCATCCTGAAATGGCTGCAGACAGAATATGGGGCCGAGGTGGTGACCTTCACCGCCGATCTGGGCCAGGGCGGCGAGCTGGAACCGGCGCGCAAGAAGGCCGAGATGCTGGGCATCAAGCAGATCTATGTGGAAGACGTGCGGGAAGAATTCATCCGGGATTTCGTCTTTCCGATGTTCCGGGCCAATGCGCTTTATGAAGGTGTCTATCTGCTCGGCACTTCCATTGCGCGGCCGCTGATTTCCAAGCGGTTGATCGAGATAGCAAAAGAAACAGGCGCCGATGCCATCGCCCATGGGGCCACCGGCAAGGGCAATGACCAGGTGCGCTTTGAGCTCACGGCCTATGCGTTGAATCCGGATATCAAGATCATCGCCCCCTGGCGTGAGTGGGAATTCAAGAGCCGTACCGACCTGATCAATTTCGCCGAGAAGCATCAGATTCCGGTATCCAAGGACAAGCGCGGCGAGGCGCCTTTTTCCGTCGATGCCAATCTGCTGCATTCCTCCTCGGAAGGAAAAGTGCTGGAAGATCCGTGGCTGGAAGCACCGCCCTACGTCTATCAGCGCACCATTGCGCCGGAAGATGCACCGGACAGGGCGACCTATATCGAAGTTGAATTCAAGAAGGGTGATCCCGTGGCGATTGACGGCAAGGCGATGTCGCCCGCCACGCTGTTCACCGCTCTCAATCAACTGGGCCATGACAATGGCATCGGGCGGCTTGATCTGGTGGAAAACCGTTTCGTCGGCATGAAATCGCGGGGCGTCTATGAAACACCGGGCGGCACGATCCTGTCGGTGGCGCATCGCGCCATGGAAAGCCTGACGCTCGACCGGGAAGCCGCCCATCTCAAGGACAGTTTCATGCCGCGCTATGCGGAACTGGTCTATTACGGCTTCTGGTATTCGCCGGAGCGTGAAATGCTACAGGCCATGGTGGACAAATCCCAGGAGCATGTCGAAGGCGTAGTCCGCCTCAAGCTTTACAAGGGCAATGTGATCGTGGTGGGCCGCAAGTCGCCCAAGTCACTTTATTCGGATGCGCTGGTGACTTTTGAGGATGACCGCGGGGCCTATGACCAGAAGGACGCGGCGGGCTTCATCCGGCTCAATGCGCTGCGCCTGCGCACGCTTGCCGCACGGAGGCGGCAGCACAATCCGTAAAGCCATTCACGGTTGCGTCACGTCTTCGCCGCTATCACGCGCCACTTCCTCAAACAGCCAATCCCTGAAGGCTTTCACCTTGGGCCGGGCGATAGATGACGGGGGATAGACCACATAGTAGGCGAGATCTATCGGCAGGACCACCCTGAAGGGCTGGATGAGGCGGCCCGCCTTGAGATCATCCGACACCAGCGCACTGCGGCCCAGCACGATTCCATCTCCTTGCACTGCCGCCTGCACGGCGTGGACCGAACTTTGGAAACGGATGCCGCGGCGGGCATCGATATCGGAAGCGCCGGCGAACTTGAGCCAGCCCACCCAGTCGATGGGAAATTCATCGTGGATCAGGGTGTGGTGTTTCAGGTCGGCGAGGGTACGGGGCGGATAGGCCCCGGCCATGAGCTTTGGGCTGCAAACAGGTGTAAGGTTCTCCTGCACCAGGAGCTCGGACTGCAAACCGGGATAATCGCCGCGCCCGAAGCGGATGACGAGATCGATGCCGTCCGACTCGAAATTGGCGAGTTGCGCGGAGGATGACAGCCGGACGTCAATATCCTTGTGTTTCTGGCTGAAACGGAAGAGGCGGGGCACCAGCCACTTGGCGCCAAAGGAGTCGATGGTGCTCACATTGATCACACCACCCGTCTGCTGGTCCATCAGGATCACCGTTGCAGCTGACAGCCTGTCAAGCAGGTCGCGCACGACGACGAAATAGGAGGAGCCCGCCTGCGTCAGCACGACAGCGCGAATGTTGCGCTTGAACAGTTTCACCTGCAGGCGGTCTTCCAGCGTGCGTATGGCGCGGCTCACGGCGCCGTGGGTCACAAAAAGCTCCTCCGCCGCCCTGGTGAAACTCAGGTGACGTGCGGCAGCTTCGAAACTGCGCAAAGTGGACATGGGAGGCAACTGCCGCATGGGTTCCTCATGTGTGATTTAAACTCACTTATAAGCGGACCATTACTCGTTTGTCCAGTGGCTTGGAACTCGTTATATTGTCAATAATAGAGCCAATTTAAGGCTAGAAATCAAGAAGGAGAAACCCATGTCTAATTTGCATCATTCTCACGCATTAAGCGGTCATTTCGGAGCCAGTGCAGGTCTGTTTGGGCTGGTGCGTCGCATTGCCAAGCGCATCCGCGACCGGCGCGAGCTGAACGGTCTGCTGAAGCTTGACGACCATATGCTGCGTGACATCGGCCTGCAGCGCGGTGAAATTCAAAGCGAGGCTGAGCGCCCGGTTTGGCGCGGTTAAGCGAAGCTTACATTTCTATCAATGTCATCCCCGCATTTATTGCAGGGACCCATTTTTCCAAAGGCTCAGGCGTTCGAACTCCTGAACGATGGGTTGCCGGAATAAATCCGGCAATGATAAAAAGCAAAAAATTCTTAGGCGAGAGCCTTCAATTCTTCCAAAATCGCTGCACCCATTTCCCTGGTGGTCACGGTCTTCTCGTCCTTGGCGGCGATGTCCTTGGTGCGGAGGCCCTTGGCCAGGACATTGGCGATGGCCGTATCCACATTGTCGGCCCAGCCGATCATGCCGAAGGAATAGCGCAGGCACATGCCGAAGCTGGCGATCATGGCGATGGGGTTGGCCAGGGCCTTTCCGGCGATGTCGGGGGCCGAGCCATGGACCGGTTCATAGAGCGCCTTGCGGCGTCCTGTCTTCGGATCGGCGGCGCCGAGCGAGGCGGAGGGCAGCATGCCGAGTGAGCCGGTAAGCATGGCGGCGACATCGGAAAGGATATCGCCGAAGAGATTGTCGGTGACGATCACGTCATACTGCTTGGGCCAGCGCACCAGCTGCATGGCGCAATTGTCGGCCAGCACATGTTCAAGGGCCACATCGGGATAGCTCTCGGCCTGCACGCGGGTAACCACTTCATGCCACAACACGCCGGTCTTCATCACATTGCGCTTTTCGGCAGACGCCACGCGGTTCTTGCGGGTGCGGGCCAGTTCGAAGGCGACGCGGCTGATGCGCTCGATTTCATAGGTGTCATAAATCTGCGTATCGATGGCGCGCTTCTGGCCATTGCCCAGATCGGTGATGGTCTTGGGTTCGCCGAAATAGACGCCGCCGGTGAGTTCGCGAACGATGAGGATATCGAGGCCATCGACGAGTTCGCGCTTCAATGATGAGGCATCGGCGAGGGCCGGATAGCAGATGGCGGGGCGCAGATTGGCGAAGAGGCCGAGGTCCTTGCGAAGGCGCAGCAGGCCTGCCTCGGGGCGATGGACATAGGCCACCTTGTCCCAGCGCGGGCCGCCCACGGCGCCGAAAAGCACCGCATCGGCACTTTGGGCCTTGGCCATGTCTTCTTCGGAAATCGCCTTGCCATGGGCGTCATAGGCGTAGCCGCCGACGAGGCCGCGGTCGGTCTTGAATTTGGCAATCCCTTTCTCGCTCATCCAGGCAATGATGGCTTCGACCTCGGCCATGACTTCAGGGCCGATCCCGTCGCCGGGGAGGAGAAAGAGATTATGGGAAGTCATGGGATATCCATTTCGCGAGTTTATTTTCGCGGCGATGGGTAGCCGTCCCGTGGCCTTAGCGCAAGGTTTAATGCGACATCAGCACCGGGCGGTTGAGATGGTCGAGCACATACTGGGTGGCACCGCCGAAAATATACTCGCGCAGGCGCGAGTGGCCATAGGCCCCCATGACGATGAGGTCGCAGCCATTGTCGTCGGCGCAGCGGAGCAGGGCATGGCCCGCATCATCATTGGCTGTGGCAAGGCTGGTGGCTTCGGCCTTCACCCCATGGCGGGCCAGGGTTTCGGCAAGGTCGGCACCCGCCACGGCGCCCTTGAGGGTGGGGTCCTTCTGGGGGTCGGTGCGGATGATGCGGACTTTTTTGGCAGCCTTGAGGAAGGGCAGCGCGTCGAAGGCGGCGCGGGCCGATTCGCGTTCGCCATTCCAGCCCAGCACCACGTCGTTGAGGTTCAGCTTGGTGTCGCCCTTGAAAGGCAAAACCAGCACCGGCCGGCCTGCCGCCATCACGGTCTGCTCGACGAAGTCGGATTCCACACCGGTGGTTTCGTCGGGACTGGTGGAGGAGACGATGATCAGATCGGCGCTGCGGCCCTGGGCCACAACCTCATCGGCGATGCTGGAGGTTGCCCCCTGCACCACATGAAGATCGAATTTCAGGCCTTCCTTCTTCATAGTGTCCTCGAAGGCGGCGCGCACCTCTTCCTGATTGTCCTTGAAGTAGATCTGGTTGCCGTCAAAGACCTGGGGCACAGCTTCAAAACCCATGGAGGGATAGAGCTGCACGGCGGGGACGACATAGAGCCCCGAAATATGGGCGCCAAAACTCCGCGCGGCGGCAGTGGCCACGGCAAGAAGCTGCGGCAGGCGGCTCAACTCATTGAGCGAAACGAGAATTGTTTTGTATGACAAGGCCATGTCCTCCGTTGCTGGTGAAGGAAGTGTGGTCTCCTCAACATAGATTGTCCTTGCGCCAGATCAAGGCCTATTCCGCCGCTTTCAGGGCCATGGGATTGTTGGGGTGGGTGGTCCAGTTGGCGTAGTCCGGGTTGATCTTGCGGCCGGTGCGGGCGTCGGTGCCGCTGGTCTGTTCAACCATGGTGATGCAGTCCTGAACCGGGCAGACTTCCACACACAGGTTGCAGGCCACGCATTCATTGTCCATCACTTCGAAGTGGCGTTTGCCATTCTTGCTCTGCATGATGGCCTGATGCGAGGTGTCCTCACAAGCCGCATAACAGCGCCCACACTTGATGCAAAGGTCCTGGTTAATCTTTGCCTTGGCGATGTAGTTGAGATTGAGATACTGCCAGTCGGTGACATTGCCCACGGCGCGGGCGCGGAAATCCTCAATGGTCTTGTAACCCTTCTCGTCCATCCAGCGCGACAGGCCGGTGGCCATTTCTTCCACGATGTTAAAGCCATAGGTCATGGCGGCGGTGCAGACCTGGACCGAGCCGCAGGACAGCGCGATATATTCCGCCGCGTCGCGCCAGGTGGTGATGCCGCCGATGCCGGAAATGGGAAGGCCCGCGGTTTCCTTGTCGCGGGCAATTTCGGCCACCATGTTGAGGGCGATGGGCTTTACCGCGGGTCCGCAATAGCCGCCGTGGCTGCCCTTGCCGTCAATCGAAGGCTGGGGCGAGAAGCTGTCGAGATCGACGGAGATGATCGAGCTGATCGTGTTGATGAGGGACACGGCGTCCGCTCCGCCCTTCTTGGCGGCCCTTGCGGGATAGCGGATGTCGGTGATGTTGGGGGTAAGCTTCACGATCACCGGCATGCGGGTGTGGCTCTTGCACCAGCGCGCCACCATCTCGATATATTCCGGAACCTGGCCCACGGAGGCCCCCATGCCGCGCTCGGACATTCCGTGGGGGCAGCCGAAATTCAGTTCCACCGCATCGGCTTCGGTTTCATCGACAGCAGCCAGAATTTGTTTCCAGGGCATTTCCTCACAAGGCACCATGAGGGAGACCACCATGGCGCGGTCGGGCCATTCGCGTTTCACCTTCTTGATTTCCTGCAGGTTGATTTGCAGGGGCCGGTCGGTGATCAGTTCAATATTGTTAAGGCCAAGCAACCGGCGGTCGGCACCGTGGATGGCCCCGTAGCGCGGCCCATTGACGTTGACGATGGGTGGGCCCTCTTCACCGAGCGTCTTCCAGACCACGCCGCCCCAGCCTGCCTTGAAGGCGCGCACCACGTTGTATTCCTTGTCGGTGGGCGGTGCCGAGGCTAGCCAGAAGGGATTGGGAGATTTGATGCCAACAAAATTCGTGCGCAGGTCAGCCATGGGGTTTCTCCTCAGCTCGTCAGGAAGTCGTGGATGGATTCAGCGGCCCTCCGGCCATCGTCAACGGCGGCAACGGTCAGGTCCTGGCCGCCGGCAATGCAGTCGCCGCCGGCCCAGATGCCCTTCACGCCGGTGCGTTTTTCCGCATCGACCTTGATGCGCCCGGCGCTCAGGGCGAGGGTGCTGCCGGCAACATCTATTGCGATCTGGCCGATGGCCTTGAAAATCATGTCGGCCTCGATCTTGAAGCTTTCGCCGGTTGGCTCAAGCTTGCCTTTCACTTCCTTCATGTAATCGCATTTGAGACCGATGGCCCGCTTGCCCTTGGTCAAAACCTTTTTGGGCTGCACCCAATGCTTGATCTTCACGCCCTTGGTTTGCGCCAATTCCTGCTCATAGGCGGAGGCCTTCATGTGCTCAGCCCCCCGGCGATAGAGAATGGTCACATCCTCGGCGCCGAGAAGCTTTGACTGGATGGCGATATCGATGGCGGTCATGCCGCCGCCGATCACCAGCACGCGGCGGCCCACGGGCAGCTTGCTCACATCCTTGGCCTGGCGCAGTTCGGCGATGTAGCGTACCGCGTCTTCAATGCCTTCTGCATCCTCGTGCTTGGCGCCCAGAGCATTCACGCCCTGCAATCCCATGCCCAGGAACACCGCGTCGAAATCGCGCTGCAAATCCGTGAGCTTCAGGTCTTTGCCAAGGGCTTTTCCGGTTTTTACGGAAATTCCGCCGATGGAGAGGACGAATGCTACTTCCCGGGCGGCGAAATCATCCACGGTTTTGTAGGCGGCGATGCCGAATTCATTGAGGCCGCCGGCTTTCTTCCGGGCCTCGAAGATGGTCACGTCATGTCCAAGCAGGGAGAGCCTGTGGGCGCAGGCCAGGCCCGCCGGCCCGCCGCCGACCACCGCGACTTTCTTGCCCGAGGCCTTGGCGCGGGTGAACGGATGTTTCTTCTCCTGCATCAGTTCGTCGGTGGCATAGCGCTGCAGCATGCCGATCTTCACCGGCTTGCCTTCGGCCGTTTCGCGCACGCAGACTTCCTCGCAGAGCGTCTCGGTGGGGCAGACGCGGGCGCACATGCCGCCCAGAATATTCTGGTCAAAGATTGTCTTTGCGGCGTTCTTGGCCTGGCCGGTCGAGATCTGGCGGATGAACATGGGAATGTTGATTGAGGTGGGGCAGGCGGTCATGCAGGGAGCGTCATGGCAGAAGTAGCAGCGGTCGGCCTCGACCAGCGCTTCGTGGTCCGTGAGGCGCGGATGCAGGTCGGCAAAGTTCCTGGCATATTGCGCCTTGTCCAGGCGTTTGCCGTCAATCCCTTCGGCTTTCGCTGCCATTGCACTTCCTCCTCAAGAAGCTATGTTTTTCTTGTTTTGGGGAAGATGGCAGAATTTGTTCAAATGGTCAAATTTTGAAAGACGTGCTTGATGGTGGACGCCGTAAATTATCCATTCTATTGTACGAC
>JBAVOA010000374.1:0-4104 GCA_049691635.1 Aestuariivirga sp.
CAGCAAGGATACCAGAAACGCAAGCCAGCTGGGGATCTGAAAAATATTCAGTAGTCCCCAGCCCCGTTCCGCAGCCAACGACGCCATGCCAACTGCAAGAACGGGAAATGCCAGTCGCACCAGAACGGTATCGATCACCACAACACCCAGATTGTTGCTCCAGCGCAAAAGCCGGGGAATCTCCAGCCGCCGCCGCGGCGCACCCACTTCCCAGGCAGCCATAATGGCAAGGATTAAAAAGAGGAAGAACAGCCGGACCTGCGGCTCATGGCCTAGCAAATAGTCGGACATTTCCCTGTTGATCCCGTTGAATTGTGACGTCCAGCAATGCACCATACACGCATTGACTTATCCATTCCGCTTATATCAGATGCCCCCGATATAATTGAAAACATGGCCCCATGACCAGCTTCACGCCGCTTATCGAAATACTCCCCTCCACAGTTCCCTTTGTCGGTCCCGAAACTATCATGAGGCGCACCGGCATTCCGCTTCGCGCCCGCATTGGCGCCAACGAAAGTGTTTTTGGCCCATCGCCCAAGGCCATTGCCGCCATGCAGGCTGCGGCGCTGGAATCGTGGCAATATGGCGACCCGGAAGTGCACGACTTGCGCACTGCGATTGCAAAACACCACAGTATCGGCATTGACAACGTCACTGTTGGCGAAGGCATTGATGGCCTCTTTGGTCTGGCCGTAAGGCTCTTTGTAGAACCTGGCGTGACGGTTGCAAATTCCCTTGGGGCCTATCCCACCTATAATTTTCATGTCTCGGGTTTCGGCGGCAGATTGGTAACCACGCCCTATGTAAATGATCACGAGGACCCGGCCTCTCTTCTGGCCCTGGCGAAGCGGGAAAATGCCCGCCTGGTCTATTTTGCCAATCCTGATAATCCCATGGGCACGTGCTGGAAAGCCAATGCCGTGCAGGATCTCATTGACAATATGCCAGCCGGTGCGCTGCTGATGCTGGATGAGGCCTATCATGAATTCGCCGAAGGCGCGGTTCCGGCCCTTGATATGACCAATCCGAATGTGCTGCGCTTTCGCACCTTTTCAAAGGCCTATGGCATGGCAGGCGTGCGCGTGGGCTATGCTCTGGGCCATCCCCGTCTCATTTCAGCCTTCGATAAAATCAGAAACCATTTCGGCGTGAACCGCATGGGCCAGGCGGGCGCCATCGCAGCCCTCGCAGATCGGGACTATCTCAAAACCGTACAGCAGCGCGTCGTCCGGGCACGGGGAAAAATCTATGCCATTGCTCAATTCAATGGTTTCAGTGCAATCCATTCCGCCACAAACTTTGTGGCCGTCGATTGCGGGCGGGATGGCGCCTATGCAAAAAAAATTGTGGATGGTCTTGCTACCCACGGCATATTTGTACGCATGCCGGGCGTGGCACCCCTCAACCGCTGCATCAGGATCAGTGTTGGAAATGATGAAAACCTGGCGGCCCTTGAGGAAGCCCTACCATCGGCAATTAAAGCGGCAGGCTAAGCGCCTTCTTTTATAAGGCTGTTGAGATCAAGCCGCGCCGTCATCATCGCCAGCTTGCCGTCAGCATTGCGTGGCCATTTGTCCTTGGGCCTGTCCCAATAGAGTTCCACCCCGTTCTGATCGGGATCGCGGAGATAAAGAGCTTCGGAAACGCCGTGGTCGGAGGCGCCATCTAGGGGAATGCTATGCGTTTTCAGTCGCCTCAAGGCGTCGCCCAGATCAGCCCGAGTGGGATAAAGAATCGCCGTATGAAAAAGCCCGGTCGTTCCCGGTGGCGGCGGCGAGCCACCCAGACTTTCCCACGTATTCAGTCCAATATGATGATGGTAGCCGCCCGCAGAAATGAATGCCGCCTGCTGGCCATAAAGCTGCTGGAGTTCGAAACCCAACACCCCGCAATAGAAATCCAGTGCTTTCTGGATATTCGACACTTTCAGGTGCACGTGGCCAATATATGTGCCCGCAGCAATGGGGTTTGGCGTCTGTGTCATGATTTCTCTCTTCTGTAACTGACAATGTTGCGGATATAAGTAGTGCGTGCACCACAATCAAGTCAAAGCCGTGGATGAATTTCCACCCGCCCTTGAGTTTGCCGCGCGGATCGCCGAAAGGAAAGGCAGAAGTGAGGAAACCACACCATGTCCACATCGGAATTGCCGAAGACCCTGACAATCGTGGATCATCCGCTCGTGCTCCACAAACTCACCCTGATGCGCGACAAGCACACCCCCTCGGCCGTATTCCGTCAGCTCCTGCGCGAAATCAGTCTTCTGCTCGCCTATGAGGTGTCCCGCGATCTGCCCATGACCACCCAAACCATCGAAACGCCTGTGGCCGAGATGGAAGCGCCAATCCTCAAGGGAAAGAAGCTCGTAATCGTGTCCATTCTGCGGGCGGGCAATGGCCTGCTTGAAGGCATGCTTGATCTCATGCCATCGGCCCGCGTGGGCCACATCGGCCTTTACCGCAATCCCGACACCTTGCAGCCCGTGGAATATTACATGAAGGTTCCTGATGATATTTCCGAGCGTCGGGTAATCGTCGTGGATCCCATGCTGGCCACGGGAAATTCCGTATCTGCCGCTATCAGCCGCCTGAAGGAAAAAGGTGCCAAGGACATCCGTCTTGTTTGCCTGCTGTCAGCTCCCGAAGGCATCGAGCGGTTCTCCAAGGCTCATCCGGACGTGCAAATTTATACGGCAGCGGTTGATAGTCACCTGAATTCCCACGGCTATATCGTGCCAGGCCTTGGCGATGCTGGGGACCGCATGTTTGGCACGAAATGATGCAGAACGGGACCGGTTAAGCTCCCGTTAGTCATAGCAACAAGTTAACGGCAACACATACCATTCGACAATAATTGTCCCCCTAGTCTCTGCCTCTGAACGTGATTTGAGAGTGCAGAAAATAGAATGTCCTTTGCCGCTGTTGCCAGTCTGAATCTGCACCCGGATCAAAAATTCTCCAAGCATGCGGATGGCACGCGCCCGCGCGTTCTCTATGCTGAAGATTCCACTGCCTCGCGCATTGTGACAACCGCCATGCTCAAGCGCATGGGCCTTGAGGTAGACGCCGTTGAAGATGGCGAATTGGCTCTGCGTCAAGCCGAAAAATCAATTTACGATGTGATCCTCCTGGACATTGAAATGCCGGTCATGGATGGCGTGACGGCGGCCCGCGGCATTCGCGCCCTTGGTGGAAAAACCTCCAGAACGCCCATTCTCGCCCTCTCGGCATTCCTTGCCGACTCAACTGAATTTTCCCATTGGCGCGACGCCTTCGACCATGCCGTGCCGAAACCCGCCAACAGCAACGAGCTTCACCGCGCCATCAGGGGTGTGCTGGATTCAAGGCAACCCACGACACCTGTGATCGTCGAACCTGCAAAGCCGGGTTCCGTTCTCAACGGACTTCGCGCAACCCTGCCCAGGGGAACATGGGTAAAACTCATGACCTTGGCGGCCACCGAAAGCATCCACTATGCCACGGCCGCGGCGGCAGCTTTCGAAGCCAATGATTCGGAAACAACGCGCCGCTGCGTTCACACGCTGAAGGGTCTTGCCCGTAATTTTGAGGCCGCTGAACTTGAACAAAAGGCCGTGCTTGTGGAAAGCCATGGGGCCGACAAGACATCCGTCAGCGAGTTACTGGCAATGGCGAATGCTTGGGCCGAAGCTGCCAGGGCAGGAACCGTTTGATGTCGTGAAGAGATCGTAGTGCGGTTACGATGAAGGAGTTTGAGTCTTGCCCATCTGGTCTTCAAGCGCTTCGAGCATTTGCAGGAATTCATTGAGCTCCGGGCTCAGCTTTTTTGCTCTGGCAAGGCGTTTCGCTTGTGTTTTGGACTGATCTTTTACCATTTTATGTCCCAAATCCCCAGGTTCCAAACTTAAATCATCCAACCTAAGGAAACCCTAATCTAACCAGGCTGAACGCCAACCTTGGCCGCTGTTCATCTGAGGTTCATGCGCCAAAAATAATCACAGGATCGTGATGATCCGCCCCTAGACATAAACGCGTAACATGAGAAGTTACGTATTCTTGACGTTATCCATAACAATCCCAGGGAGTAAAATGATGCTTTCCAAAAAACTGTTCAAGTCCGTGG
>JBAVOA010000375.1:0-1863 GCA_049691635.1 Aestuariivirga sp.
AATGGACAATGTCAAAGATGTCGTTGAAATGGCGGGTGACGCCTAAGCGTTTGAGCACGCTTTCGGCATGGGCCACAGTGCCATTGGTGAAAATCAGCTTGCGTCCGGGAAGCGCATGGAGGGCTTCATCCAGAGCCAGATCTTCAGGAACCGGGGCGTAGTCAATGTCATGGGCATGGTGCAGGAAATAGGCCGGATCAACCTCATGTTCCACCATCAGGCCGCGCAAGGTGGTGCCATATTTGTGAAACAGGCCCTTCTGAACCGCGCGGGCTTCGCTGGCGGGAAGCTTCAGGATTTCCGAGACGAGTCCCGTCATCTTCCTGTCGATCTGGTCGAAGAGCCGGCATGAGGCCGGGTAAAGTGTGTTGTCGAGATCAAACACCCAGGTTTCGATATGATCGAAGCCTCTCATACGCCGGTCCGCGAAACACGGGTGCCGACGCCATGGGGGGTGAGCAATTCCAGCAGGACCGAATGGGGCACCCGGCCATCGAGAATAATCACGCCTTCAACGCCGGATTCGACGACCGACACCGCGCTCTCCACTTTCGGAATCATGCCCGCGGTTATCGTGCCATCGGCAATGAGATCGGGAATATCGCCTATCTTCAATTCGCTGATGAGCTGCTTGTGTTTGTCGAGCACACCGGCCACATCGGTGAGCAGCAGAAGCCGCTTGGCCTGGGTTGCGGTGGCAATGGCGCCTGCCGCCGTATCGGCGTTCACATTGTAGGTGTCGCCTTCCCAGCCCACGCCTATGGGAGCAATCACAGGGATTGCATCACTCTTCATGATGGTCTGAAGAATTTCGATATTGACGCGCGCCGGTTCGCCGACAAAGCCAAAATCGATTTCTTCCGTCTTGCCGGTTTTGGGGTCGGTTTTCCGCTTCACATAGCGTTCGGCGATCAGCAGGTTGCCGTCCTTGCCGGAAATGCCGACAGCCCGGCCGCCAGCCTGTTGGATGGAGGCCACGATGGATTTATTGATGGAGCCTGCGAGCACCATTTCAACCACATCCATGGTCTCCTGGTCGGTTACTCGCAGGCCTTCGCGGAACACCGGCTTCAGGGCGAGCTTGTCCAGCATCCTGTTGATCTGGGGGCCGCCGCCGTGGACCACGATGGGGTTCAGGCCACAGACCTTCAGCATCACCATGTCGCGGGCAAATTGCTGGGCCAGCTTGGGATCCACCATGGCGTGGCCGCCAAACTTCACCACGATGATCTGATCGTCGTAGCGCTGCAGGAAGGGCAAGGCTTCCGAGAGAATGCGGGCCGTTTCAGGAACAGGAATATCGGTCATGGCGCGTGTTTCCCAGCAGTCGTTGGCATGGCCTTATAGGGCAATTGCCGGGCTTGCCAAGATTGAAGTTTACCAGCGTTAAAGCAGAGCGGCGATCTCGGCGCGCAGGTCTTCAAGACCGGTAAATTTGTCGCTGGAGGTGGCATGGATCAGGGGAAAGGCGGCGGAGCGCTTTTTGGCAATGGCCTCGGTTTCGCCCATGACCTTTTCGACCTCGGCGGGCTTCAGCTTGTCGATCTTGGTGAGGACCAGCTGATAGGTGACGGCCGATTCATCCAGGAGGCCAAACATCTCCTCGTCGGCGGCAAGCACGCCGTGGCGGGAGTCGATCAGCACGAAGGCGCGGGTCAGGCCGGGACGGCCACGCAGGTAACCGCGCAGCATGGATTGCCACTTCTTCACTTCCTTCTTCGGGGCCTTGGCATAGCCGTAGCCCGGCATATCGATCAGCGTGAGGGCATCGGCAATGTTGAAAAAATTGAGCTCGCGGGTGCGGCCCGGCGTGTTGGAAGCCCGGGCCAGTTCGTGTACCCCCGTGAGGGCGTTGATGAGGGA
>JBAVOA010000376.1:0-4170 GCA_049691635.1 Aestuariivirga sp.
CTCGAGCATCTCAACCGCTGCCACGGGCCGCAATCGCCGTGCCTCGTTGGAAAACCGCTCCATCATCCGCGCGGCGAAATAGAAACTGGAGAGGTCATCGGCAAAACGTTTCTCAACGCCCGGCCGCAGGATTTTGACCGCGACCTGCGTGCCATCCTTGGTCACGGCCTTGTGAACCTGTGCAATTGAAGCCGCAGCAACGGGCTCACCAAATTCCGTGAAGATCTGTTCGACGCTCTGGCCAAGATTGAGGCGAATGGCCTCGCGCGCTTCTGCCATGCTGAACGGTGGCAGGCGGTCCTGCAGGGACTGGAGCTCAAAGGCCCGCTTGGCCCCGATCACGTCCGGGCGGGTGGAGAGGAATTGCCCGAGCTTGATGTAACTTGGTCCCAAAGTGGAGAGCGCCGAGGTGATGCGGCTGCCGGAATCCACTGCCGGTACTTTGGCGCCAAACTTTCCAATGCGAAGAGCAGCCCTGGCAAACCAAGGCAACTCGGAGACCTGCTCCGGTTGCAAAAAGAAATCGTAGCGCGCCAGGGTTCGCCCAGCACCCGCCAGCTGCCAGATATCTTTCACAGTTGAGATCATCAGATTCGCCAACCCGAGTGAATGGCAACAATACCGCCCAAGAGGTTGCGATAGGTCGCACGCGCAAAGCCTGCCGCCGAGATCATCGCCTTGAAGTCGTCCTGTTTTGGAAAGGTGCGGATGCTTTCCACGAGGTAGCGGTAGGGCTGGCCGTCACCGGTCACAACCTTGCCCACGGCTGGGATCACCGTGAAGGAAAATGTGTCATATGCTTTCTGGAGAAGTTCCATGTCGACATGGGAGAATTCCAGACACAGAAAACGTCCACCAGGTTTCAACACCCGGTAAGCCTCTGCAAGGGTGCGGTCGATATGGGTCACATTGCGGATGCCGAAGGCGATGGTGTAGGCATCAAAACGCTGGTTTGGAAAAGCCAGGCTTTCGGCATTGCCCACGGTGAAATCGCAACGGCCAAGCAGACCTTCATGCTGCGCCCGCTTCTTTCCCTCATTCACCATTTCGGGTGAGATATCGGCCACCGTCACATGGGTTCCTGCACCGCTGGCCCGGACAATGCGAAAAGCAATGTCGCCCGTGCCGCCCGCCACATCAAGCACCTCGAAAGGGGTGGACTTTCGAGGCGGGTTCAACAGCGTGACCAGATCGTCTTTCCAGAACCGGTGCAGCCCGCCGGACATGAGATCATTCATCTGGTCGTAGCGCTCGGCAGCCTTGGAGAAGACCTCATTGACGAGGCTCTGTTTTTCATTCTCACCTACCCGGCGGAAGCCGAAAGCCACGTCATTTTCCTGAGATTCAACCATGGATGCACCTTAAACCAAAGGTTTGATGAGTTCTATTGCCAGTATGGTGGCATACGCATTATTGCTTAACAGCCATGCCGGAACTTCCCGAAGTTGAAACTGTAATGCGCGGATTGACGCCGGTCCTCGTGGGGCAGACCATTGCCGGTGTGGAACTGCGGCGATCAGGCCTCCGCTTTCCCTTTCCACCCGGTTTTGCCGCCAGGCTGACGGGCCGCAAGATTTTGGGCCTGCAGCGCCGGGCCAAGTATATCCTGATTAACCTTGATGACGGCAATTGCTTGTTGGTGCATCTCGGCATGACCGGGCGCTTCACCGTTCTGGGTGGCGAGGTGTCGGCGCAGAATTTGGGTGAATTCTATTTTGAACCCGGCGCCACCGATACCGGCTCCGGTCCCCATGACCATGTCGTGATCACGCTCGACCAGGGATCGAGGATTGTCTACACCGACCACCGCCGTTTCGGTGTCATGGATTTGCTCCATGAAAATGAAATGGCAAGCCACAAACTCTTGAAAGATATCGGCGTCGAGCCCCTGGGCAACGAATTCAGTGGCGAATTTCTGGCCCGTGCCTTCAGGAAGAAATCGGCTCCACTTAAAGCTGCCCTGCTTGACCAGCGGATCATTGCTGGACTTGGGAACATCTATGTCAGCGAAGTCCTGCATCGCACCGGCCTTTCGCCGAAGCGGAAAGCTGGAACCCTGGTGAGGAAGCAGAGCCATGATGCCCGGCTTGACGACCTTGTGCGCCATGTGCGCGATATCCTGAACGAGGCAATTTCAGCGGGCGGTTCCACCCTGCGGGATTTTTCCAGCACCGATGGCCGTGAGGGTGCCTATCAACAGCGCTTCGCCGTTTATGACCGCGCGGGCGAGTCCTGCCAAACGCCGGGTTGCCGTGGAACCATCCGTCGCATAGTGCAATCGGGACGCTCGACCTTCTACTGTCCGACCTGCCAGAAATAGGAAATGCAAATGGCCTATGAAAACATCATCAGTGAAATAAGAGACGCCGTGGGGATCATTACCCTCAACCGGCCCAAGGCCCTGAATGCCCTGAATGCCAAATTGATTGCAGAGCTCAATCAGGCCCTTTCGGAATTTCAGGACGACTCAGGCGTCGGCTGCGTGATTATCACCGGCAGCGAAAAGGCCTTCGCCGCCGGAGCCGATATCCGGGAAATGAAGGACAAGAGCTTCACCGATGTCTATCTCGGAAATTTCCTTTCGGCCTGTGACAAGGTTGCGGAGTTTCGCAAACCCTTGATCGCTGCCGTTTCGGGTTATTGCTTGGGCGGTGGCTGCGAACTGGCCTTGATGTCGGACTTCATTATCGCGTCGGATACGGCGGTATTTGGCCTGCCTGAAATTACGTTGGGGATCATTCCGGGGTCTGGCGGCACCCAAAGGCTGGCACGGTCGATCGGCAAGGCAAAGGCCATGGACATGATCCTGACCGGTCGCCTTATGGCAGCCGCCGAGGCCGAGAGCTGCGGCCTGGTATCCCGCGTTGTGGCATCCGCCGGGCTGCTCGAAGAGGCGGTGAGTGCCGCCTCCAAGATCGCCACGTTTTCCCAGCCCGTCGTCATGATGGCAAAAGAGGCGGTCAACCGCGCCTTTGAAACCAGCCTCGGTGAAGGCCTGCGCTTCGAGCGCCGCCTGATCCATTCGATGTTCGCACTGGAAGATCAAAAGGAAGGCATGTCCGCCTTTGTTGAAAAGCGGAAACCTGTCTTCCTGAACAAATAGACTTAGACCGGACGGACTTCGGAGACTTCCGGAACGAAGTGCCGTAACAGGTTCTCGATGCCATGCTTGAGCGTGGCGGTCGAACTCGGGCAGCCCGCACAGGAGCCCTTCATGTTGAGATAGACAATGCCCTCCTTGAAACCATGGAAAGTAATGTCCCCGCCATCCTGAGCAACTGCCGGCCTGACGCGGGTTTCCAGCAATTCCTTGATGGTGCCGACAATGGCCTTGTCCGACTCGTCAAAAAACTCGCCACTGTCCGTGACAGTTATGAACTTCTCGCCCGCCAGCATGGGCGCATTAGAAAGGTAATGGTCCATGATATGGCCGAGAATGGCGGGCTTCAGATGTTGCCACTCGCCTGCGTTTTTGCTGACCGTGATGAAGTCCTGGCCCAGAAACACGCCCGAGACGCCGGAAACCGTAAACAGCTGCTGGGCCAAACCGCACTCATCGGCCTCTTCAGCCGCACGGTATTCCCGCGTTGAGCCGGGCAGCACGGGCTTTCCTGGGATAAACTTCAGGGTGGCAGGGTTAGGCGTCGCTTCGGTCTGAATGAACATGTTAAATCCTCTGGCCCCTATATAGGCTAGTTTGGAATGATTTCAAACTGCAGTATCCCCGTACGGGACGACAAAACCGACAATTTTACGGACATCGTGCAGAACAGGGGCCGCAATGGCCCGGGCCCGCGCCGCGCCATCAGCCAGCACCGCATCGACATGGGCCTGATCCGCCTGCAATTTCTTGATTTCGGTAACAATGGGAGAAAGCTTCGCCACCGCCAGGTCGGCAAGGGCGTTTTTCAGGCCGGAAAACTGGCCACCGCCAAATTGCCTGAGAACCTCTTCTACTGTTGCGTCCGACAGGGCGGCAAAAATACCCACCAGATTCTGGGCCTCAGGCCTGCCTTTGAGACCCGCCGCCTCTGACGGCAAGGCATCGGTATCGGTCTTGGCCTTGCGGATTTTGCGGGCAATATCCTCGGCAGAATCCATCAGGTTGATGCGTGAAAGGTCGGAAGGATCCGACTTCGACATTTTCTTGGTGCCGTCGCGCAAGCTCAT
>JBAVOA010000377.1:0-2254 GCA_049691635.1 Aestuariivirga sp.
ATCAACGTGGCGCTGGCCAGCGGCTTCTCCAGCCCGTCGCATTTTTCCAAATGCTACCGCGCATTTTATGGCCGCACCCCTTACCGCGAGCGCGGGATACCGGTGATCGCGGCGGTGGCGTGAGCCGTAACCCGGTCGCAGGCATACGGTTTTGTATGTTTCAAGTATACTCGTGCCGATGTAAAATATGCCATCCACCAAAAAAATGCCCTCATGGTGAGTTGAATGGAGGAATGCCGACATGAAACTGCTCCTGGTTGAAGACGATGAACAGATGGCCGAATTTGTCCGGCGCGGCCTCAAGGAGCATGGCCATGTCACCGATCATGCGGCAAATGGCAAGGATGGATTGTTTCTTGCGGCCAGCGGGAAATATGATGCCGTGATCCTGGACCGCATGCTGCCGGGGTTTGATGGCCTCGGCATCGTGAAAATACTGCGGTCAACCGGCAATCACGTTCCTGTCCTCTTCCTCACCACTATGGGGGGCATTGATGACCGCGTCGAAGGACTGGAAGCCGGCGGCGATGACTATCTCGTAAAGCCTTTTGCATTTGCCGAACTGCTTGCCAGGCTTGGCGCGCTGATGCGCCGCCCGCCGGTCAATGATGTCAAGACCACGCTGCGCGTTGGCGAACTGGAAATCGACCTGCTCAAGCGCGCGGTCACCCGCGCCGGAAAGACAATCGACCTGCAGCCGCAGGAATTCAAACTCCTTGAGTACCTGATGCGCAGCGACGGACGCATCGTCACGCGCACCATGCTGCTTGAAAATGTCTGGGACTTTCATTTTGATCCGCAAACCAGCGTTGTCGAAACCCACATCAGCCGCCTGCGGGCCAAGATCGACAAAGGCTTTGAGACGGAGATGCTGAAAACAAGGCGCGGCGTAGGATATACGCTCCGTGCTTAGCAAGCGGCTTTTCAAAACCGTCAGCTTCCAGTTGACCGTATTCTTCGGCCTGATCTTTGCTTTCTGTTTCCTGTCGCTCCTGGCGGTCATCTATTGGACGACGACCACCGCCCTGCGGGGCCAGATGCAAACGGAAATTCGCGCCCAGCTCAATGCAATGGCGAGTGAAGCGGAAACCGACGGCATCGAAACAGTTGTTCAAGACATCAAGGAGCGGACGGCCCAATCGGACGGACAAAGCGGATACTACTTTCTCAGCGACCGCGCGGGGCTGAAGCTGGCGGGAAATCTTGACGGAATCGACATGCGTGACGGGTGGCGGGAATCCGGGTTGGGCGATTTCTCCAGTGAAAAATCGGGAAGCCAGGCTGACGAAGATGATCAGGTTTGGGGGCAAGGGGTTCATCTCTCCGATGGCTCCTTCCTGCTGGTGGGGCAGGACGCCGTCCGCGTGCTGTCCGCCCAGGAGGCGATCGTCAACTCCTTTGCCTGGTCGGCAGGCATCGCATTCGTGCTTGCAACACTCTCGGGTATCATTGCAAGCCGGGGATTTTTGCGCCGTATTGACGACATCAACAACACCAGCCTTGCCATCATCGATGGCCGCCTGAAGGAGCGCATACCGGTTCGCGGGACGTCCGATGAGATCGACCGCCTTTCGGCCAATCTCAACCGGCTCTTTGACAGCAACCAGTCGCTCCTGGAGAGCCTGAAGCAGGTCAGTTCCAATATCGCCCATGACCTGCGGACACCCTTGAGCCGCCTGCGGCAGGGCCTGGAAGAGGCCCGGGCGCAGACGGGAAATCAGACAAGCCATGAAGCAGCGATTGATGCCGCAATCGCGGAGTCAGACCAGCTTCTGGCGACCTTTGCGGCCCTCCTGCGCATTGCCCAAATCGAATCGGGTTCGCGCAAGGCAGGGTTCAAGACCGTTGACCTGACGGGTGTTTTTGAGCGCGTCGCCAATGCTTTGCAGGCCGTGGCGGAGGACCAGGGCAAGGACCTTGTTACATCCCTGGAGCCGAACGTCAAATTTCAAGGCGACGGCGAGCTCCTGCTCCAGATGGCTGTCAACCTTGTCGAAAACGCCATTCGCCACACGCCGCCAGGCACCCGCATCGTGCTGTCGCTCGCGAATTCATCCGGGGCCATCGTCGCCAGCATTGCGGACTCAGGCCCCGGCATTCCGGCGGAGCAGCGGGCAAGGGTTTTCGAGCATTTCTATCGCTTGGACACAAGCCGTGCCACTCCCGGCAACGGCCTTGGCCTTCCCCTCGTGTCGGCGGTTGCGACGCTGCACGGCATTCACATTGCGCTGCAAGACAACGCGCCGGGTTTGAA
>JBAVOA010000378.1:0-6754 GCA_049691635.1 Aestuariivirga sp.
TCTTGCCCTGTCCCTGCAGCACCTCGATCTGGCGCAGCTTCGTCACGATCTGCTCCGCACCAAGTCTTTTCCGTGCCATCTTCTTTCACCTTTCCAGTTTAATACTCCCATATCGGCTGGTTCAGAAAAAGCAGGTCAGGCGCAACCGAAACCAGCTTCAACCTAAGAAAGCTCCCCAAATCCAGAGCCGTGGTGACCAATGACCAACCTTCACCATGTCCAGCAAAGGCAGGGCCATCAACTAGCTGATTATATTTAAGAATTTGGCGCGCCCTAAGAGATTCGAACTCCTGACCCCCAGATTCGTAGTCTGGTGCTCTATCCAGCTGAGCTAAGGGCGCGCAATAGTGCAGGAAGTGGCGCTTCCTTATTACGCCCCTGCAGACAACGCAAGCCTTACTCGCCGGTCAGCGCCCGGGGGGAATCCAGCGTTCTCCATTGCGTCCCGTCCGCAGCTGGGTGACCTGGTCTGGAATGGTGATGACAAAGCAGGTTCCGGCCTCTGTGGAGCGCTCCAGATGGATATCGCCGCCATGGGCCCGGATGAGTTCGGCGGCGATGGCAAGGCCAAGGCCCGTGCCTCCTTGCCGCGCCGCACTCTGGAAAGCCTGGAACAGCCTCTCGCGGATTTGCGCCGGAATGCCCGGGCCATTGTCGGTGACCTCGATCACCGTCACGTTGCCTTCGCGCCGGGCCTGCAGGGCGATTGCCCCGTCGGGTGCGTCGGGCCGTTCCGCCTGGAGAAATTCTATGGCTTGGATGGCATTGCGCGTCAGATTGGTCAGCACGCGGTTGAGGTGTTCCCGGTCGGCATTGACAAAGACGTCGGGCAGCACATTGTTGAGCATCCTGATGCGGTTTGGGTTTTTCACCACGCCCGCATCGATCACCTCGTCCACCAGCCCGCTGAGATCCAGTTCTTCCCGTTGCGGCGGCAATTCCTGGGCCCGCCCGAATTTGAGGGTCTGGCTGAGGAACTCTATGGCCCGGTCAAGCGAGCCGATGAGCTTGGGCGCGAAGCGCTTCACCGTCGGATCTTCCACATTTGACAGCCGGTCGGAAATCAACTGGGCCGAGGTGAGCATGTTGCGCAAGTCATGGCTGACCTTGCTTACCGCGAGGCCCAGCGCCGCCAGATGGTTTTTCTGCTGCAGCATGGTGGCAAGCTCGGTCTGCATGCCGTGCAACTCGCGCTCGGCAATGCCGATTTCGTCGCGCCGGGAACCCGGGGTGATGATGCGTGAAAAGTCTTCTGGGTTCTGGCCGAACGCCACCATGTTGCGGGTAAGCCGTTGCATGGGCTTCACCAGCAGCCAGTTCAGGGCAGCAAAAATCATGCCCGCGACGAGCAGGGAGAGAAAGATGGAAAGCAGCAGGATGTTGAAGCCATAACGAAACATGGCAATACGAAGTGGTTCATCATGCAAGGCAATTTCAATGAGATCGCCAGACATGTTGGGCGGCAGGTCGGTGACGCTGATGACACGGTTTTCGTCTGCCAGCATGGCATCAAAGGCATCCATGATGGCTCCATACCACATGGTGGTTCTGAGATCGAAGCTGGCATCGATCATGTAGTCTCCATCGCTGCGCAGCGCCAGTTTCCGGCTCTCGCCCTTTTGCAGGGAAACCACAAGGACGCCGGCCCCCTTCAGGATTTCGCTGCGCAGGTCGCTGGACAGGATCTGGTCGGGGGCTGCCTCCGCCGCGAGCGCCGCGATCTCTGCTTGGGCAATGTGGCCCTTCAGCCACTGGATGCGGAAGTTTGCGATGGAGGGCAGGAAGATCAGAACCTCGCCCAGCATCACGAAGATGATGGTCAGCAGCAAAACCTTGCCCGAAAGGCCGCGCAAGGCCCCTGGCTGCTTTGATCGATTTGAGGTTTTTTCCGGCATTTGCCCTCTAGCTTAAAAGCCTGATTACGCGCCGCACGAGGCGATTGGATGCAAGTCCTGAAAAATAATTTACGGCCACCCTCCGGTTGATTTCACCAAGGGTGGGATAGGGGGCAACCATGCTCGCCATTGATTTTATTCTCAGGCCCTCGGTCATCGCCAGCACCCACGGCTGGATGATTTCGCCCGCCTGGGCGCCGGCAATGCCAACCCCCAGAATTTTACCCCGCCGGCCAATGACGGCCTTGATCAGGCCCGCCGTTTTCCCTTCGGCTTGCGCCCGGTCATTATCCTTGAACGGCCAGCGCAGCACCGTCACGGCGGAACCATAGTGCTTCAGAGCCTCGGCCTCGGTGAGTCCCACCTGGGCAAGTTCGGGATCGGTAAACGTGACATGCGGGATGATGTCCGTGCGGTTCCTGACCGGCAGGCGGAAGAGGGCGTTCCGGATCGCCAGCCCTGCGTGGTATCCCGCCACATGGGTAAATTGCAATCCGCCCGCCACATCGCCAATGGCATAAATGTTTCTCTGCGACGAACGTAAACCTCTGTCCACCGTTACACCTTTTGCCGTGTAGGCAACGCCTGCGGCTTCAAGGTTCAGTCCATCCACATTGGCGACACGCCCCGCAGCCACCAGCATATGGCTGCCGGCAAGTTGCCCATGACCTTCGACATCGACAGCGAGACCGGTCATCGATCGTGAAACACTCCTGATGGGGGCACGGGCGAGGATCTTGATCCCTTCGGCCCGCAAACCTTCAAGCACGATGCCCGCGAGTTCCGGATCATCCTTTGCCAGGGGTTCGAAAGCTTCGATGACAGTAACCTCAGAACCCAACCGGCGATGGGCCTGCGCCAATTCCATGCCGATGGGGCCGCCGCCGATGATGATGAGGTGTTTGGGTAGCACCACATTGTCGAAAATGGTTTCGTTGGTGAAATAGGAAACGTCCTTGAGCCCGGGGATTGGTGGAACCGCCGCGCGCGAACCCGTGGCAATCACAAAACGCCTCGCCGAAAACACGCCTTCGGCGGTTTCAACGCTGCTGGCATCGCGAAATTTTGCGGCGCCGAGGATAACCTTCACCCCAAGCTTTTCGAAACGCGCCACGGAATCATGGGGCTCTATGTTTGCAATGACACTCCGCACATAAGCATGAACTTTCTCAAAATCCACCTCAGGCGCTGCCGCCGAAATTCCATATTTGGCTGAGGTTCGGAATGCCTGCGCCTGTTTTGCAGCGGCAATCAGCGCCTTGGACG
Organism: Aestuariivirga sp.; assembly: GCA_049691635.1. Lineage (GTDB taxonomy): Bacteria > Pseudomonadota > Alphaproteobacteria > Rhizobiales > Aestuariivirgaceae > Aestuariivirga. The sequence continues at coordinate 3,162 of JBAVOA010000378.1, forward strand.
GAACGCAGCCATAGTTCAGGCAGTCACCGCCCATCTTCCCTTTTTCAAGCAGGATAACCTTCTGGCCGAATTGCGCCGCGGCAGCGGCAACCGAGAGCCCGCCGGAGCCAGCCCCGATGATGGCAAGATCATAGATCATGGCTTTCCCCGCAGGTGCCGTGCAAGCACCGGAATCAGCGCCACAGCACCGAGGGCTGCAAGCGACACAAGGATTTGTGGTGTGACCATCCGTGACAATGAGAGGTCAAAGCTGCAGGGCGCACTTCCATTTTGCGCAAGGCAGGCCTCATAAGCCACGGTCTGTGCATCAATCAGGCTGTCCAATCCGGAGCCTAAAAAACTGAAGGCGAAAGCCGCAGGAATGATTCCGAGAAACGTGGCGCCCACGAATGTCCTGAGCCGGACCTGGGCAAGGGCTGCTGCAATATTGACAAGCCAGAAAGGAACGACCGGGGTCAGCCGCAGGAAGAGCAGATAGGAAAACGCATCCCGCGCAAAACCGTCCCGTATCCGGTTCACCAGGCTGCCGGCCTTTCGCGTGAGGGTTTCTTCAAGTGATGTCTTGGCTGCCAGGAAAATGACTGTCGCTCCCGCTGTGGCGGCAATGATAGCGGCAAGTGCGCCTGCGAGCCAGCCAAACAGCAGACCGCCAACAATGGTCATAAGTGTGGCGCCTGGAACCGAAAGCGCAACCGCAACGGCGTAAACCAGCCCGTAGATGAGCAGCGCCAGAACCCAGTTGTCAGCTATGAATCGGCGCAATTCGTCCCGGTGCACGGCAATGTTCTGCAGGCTCAGCCGCTCATGCAGGCCTAGGGCATAGGCCAGGAGCATGAGACAGGCGAGCACCGCCAGCGGAAGCCAGCGTTTGGCAACGGTGAAACTGTCGGGGCTGGCCATGGGGCCAGTCATGCCGCAAGTGCCCGCCGGTGGAAAGCCCTGCTCACGCGTTATTGAGAACACGTCAGGGGCCGTGTAGGGCCGGTGAACCGCGCCCGGCGTTGACTTTCACGGCGCTTTCCTCCTATAACCCGGCGCAATTCTTGATCGTGAGATATTCCCACCTCGAAGGCACCGCCCGGGCTTCCCCAAGCCATAGGGCAAGTATTTGAAAGTACTGGTGTTTTTAGGTGCGGCCAGCAGATACGGAGACTTATTGTGAAGCGCACTTACCAGCCGTCCAAACTCGTTCGCAAGCGTCGGCATGGCTTTCGCAGCCGCATGGCGACTGTTGGTGGTCGCAATGTGATTACCCGCCGCCGCGCCAAGGGCCGCAAGCGGCTTTCGGCCTAAACTCCGACGATGGAACGCCTCAAGCGCCGGCAGGATTTTGTTGCCGCCGCGAGAGCACTGTCAGAGGCAACGCCAGGCATGGTGGTGCAGGCGCGAAACCGTCTGGATATCGGCAGTCCGCGTCTCGGTTTCACCTGCAGCAAGAAGATTGGCAATGCGGTTATCCGCAACCGCTCCAAGCGCCGCATGCGGGAAGCCGCGCGACTTGTTCTGGGTGAAAAAGCCCAAAGCGGTTTTGACTACGTATTGATTGGACGCATGGCCACGGCCACGCGGGATTTCACCGATCTGCAAAAAGATCTAACCTCCGCCTTGAAGCGGCTGCACGTCTCGCCACATGAAGTGGCTGACAAGGGTAAAAGATGATCGACCATAACAATAAGAACTTCATCCTGGCCATTGTGCTGTCCATGGCGATTATTTTTGGCTGGCAGTATTTTTATGCCATCCCGACTGCCGAAAGGGCAAAACAGCAGGCGGCGACCGAACAGACAACGACAGCGCCGGCGAATACCAAGACGGCGCAGGTCCCCGGTGCCGTTCAGCCTGCGGTTGCCGTCACCCGCGACCAGGCTTTGGCAAGTTCGCCCCGCCTCAAGATTGAAACGCCTGAATTGCAAGGGTCAATCAATTTGACCGGCGCCCAGTTCGATGATCTCCATCTCACGGGCTATCGCGAAACAATTGATCCCAAGAGTCCTACCATCGTGCTGCTCTCTCCCGCCGGATCGCCCAACGCGTTTTTTGCTGAACAGGGCTTCGTTGGCGCAACAGGCGCCACGGCAAAATTGCCCGATGTGAAAACCCTCTGGACTGCCGAGCCCAACGCGGTGCTGGGCGTGGGCAAGCCTGTAACTTTGAGCTGGGACAATGGCGCAGGCTTGCACTTTACCCGGCAGATTTCCATCGACGACAAGTATGTGTTTTCGGTGACGCAAGGGGTTGATAACACCTCCCCCACTCCCGTGGCGCTCATTCCCTACGCCCGCATCCAGCGCCAGGACACGCCGGTTACAGCGGGTTTTTGGGTATTTTACGAAGGCATGCTCGGTGTGCTCGGTGACAAGCTGCAGGAAGTGAAATACAAAGATGTGGTGGGCGCCACCGAGCCAAAGCTAGTTGACTCGCAAGGCGGCTGGCTCGGCTTTACTGACAAATATTGGGCTGCAGCCATGATCCCCGACCAGACCAAGGCTATCACCTCGAGTTTCCTGCACCAGCTCCAGAATGGCCGCGATGTATACCAGACGGATTATCTGGCCAAGGATGCCATTGTCGTTCAGCCGGGAGCCAAGGCGCTCTATCAGGACCAGCTCTTTGCCGGCGCTAAAGTAGTCAAGACCGTTCAGGCCATCGGCGACAAGTACAAGATCACGAAGTTTGACCTCCTGATCGATTGGGGCTGGTTCGAATTCATCACCAAGCCGATGTTCTATCTCCTGGAATTCATCAAGGGAATTGTCGGCAATTTTGGCGTCGCCATTTTGATTGCAACTGTTCTCGTCAAGCTCGCGGTATTCCCGCTGGCCAGCAAATCCTATGCCTCCATGAGCAAGATGAAGAAGCTTCAGCCTGAAATGGCCAAGCTCAAGGAGCTTTATCCCGACGACAAGATAAAGCAGCAGCAAGGCATGATGGAGCTCTACAAGCGCGAGAAAGTCTCGCCGATTTCCGGCTGCCTGCCCGTGGTGGTGCAAATTCCAGTCTTCTTCTCGCTGTACAAGGTCATTTTGACCTCCATCGAATTGCGCCATGCGCCGTTCTTCGGCTGGGTGCATGATCTTTCCGCCGCTGATCCAACCAATCTGTTCAATCTCTTCGGACTCATCCCCTGGACGCCGCCCCACTTTTTGATGCTGGGCGTCTGGCCCCTGCTGATGGGAATCACCATGTGGGTGCAAATGCGCCTCAATCCAACGCCACCCGATCCAGTTCAGGCCAGCCTTTTCAACTGGATGCCCGTGATGTTTACCTTCATGCTGGGCAGCTTCCCCGTGGGCCTGGTAATCTACTGGGCATGGAGCAACTCGTTGTCGATTCTCCAGCAATCCGTGATTATGAAACGCAATGGTGTCGATCTCGATCTCCTCGGCAATATCCGCGACAGTCTGCCCTTCCTGAAAAAGAAACCGACAAGCACTTGATCTCGCGCTTCACCAGCGACCAGCTGTTGGCTGGCCGGAGGCTGTTTTCGGCCCCCTCGACATTTATCATGGGCGTTGCCGCCCTTGATCAATTGCCGCCGGTGCAAGGCGTTGAGATCGCCTTTGCCGGCCGATCCAATGTGGGCAAGTCGTCCC
>JBAVOA010000379.1:0-11741 GCA_049691635.1 Aestuariivirga sp.
GGCCAAAGCCCGTCGTTCCGAAGCATCCCCCGCCTTCAATGAACATGAAAGCCCGCTCTACCGGCTCTTCAGCCGTAAAGGCTCAGATGGCAGGTCCGCGATTTCCGAAGTTCAGTTTGCCGCGGGCGAACGGCTCCGCCGGGATTACGAAGGCGCCTGCCTCGCGGCCCGCGTTACCTCCCATTGGGAAGGCGAACGCACCGGCGAGCGAAGCTATAGCACTATCAGCGACAATCGCATTGCAACACTTTCAGACAATGCCATCGATGCCCGCAAGCGTGTCCATGGCGCCTTTAACGCCGTGGGTCCGGAACTTTCCGGTGTGCTTTATTATGTATGCTGCCTGGCGGGAGGGCTTGAACAGGCCGAGCGCATGCTCAATTTGCCCCAGCGCAGCGGCAAAGCCGTGTTGTCCCTGGCGCTCATCCGCCTGGCCCGCCACTACCGTCTGCTCAAGGCCCCGGAACCCAGCGCCGTGAACGGGGAAATTGCCCATTGGGCGCTGGCGGATTTTCGCCCGCAGATCATGCCGCGAGACTCTGGCGGGCATCAGCCTTGATGCGTGCCACCATCGAAGCGAGTCCGTTCGAGCGCTGCGGCGTGAGATGGTCCTTCAGGCCAAGCTTGGCGAAGATGGCACCTGCATCGAGAGCCAGAATCTGCGCGGGCGTTTTTCCTGAAAATATCATGAAGGTAATGGCAATCAGACCCTTGACGATAAGCGCGTCGCTGTCGCCCGTGAAGGTGAGGACCGGGCCAGCATGGTCCGCATGGATCCACACCTGACTGGCGCAGCCGCTGACCTTGTATTGCGGGGTGCGCCATTTCTCCTCAAGCGGCGGCAACAGCCTGCCAAGCTCGATCACATAGCGGTAGCGTTCTTCCCAATCGTCAAGAAGCTCGAAGTCGGCCTGCAGGTTTTCGATGGTTTGATTGTTCAAGGCCAAGCTCCGGAAAAAATGTCTTTCCGAAGATAGGCGCTTACACGCCTGTTCTCAACTGCTCCTGGTGCTGGCCGGTCCCCGCCATACGGGAATGAGATCATCGAGGTGCAAGGTCGATTGCGACGTCTGTGGCAGGGGCTTCATTGATGCCAGTTGCACCGTGCCCGTGACCAGGGGGTCCACCTGTTTGGCGATCTCGGGTTGAACGGCGGTAGCTGGCACTGTGCTTGCCTCATTTGCCCATTCATAGATCAGCCGGACGCCATATTTGGCTTTGAGTTCCAGCTTATGGGCGACAAATCCCGCCGTTACGCACACGCTGGGCTGGCGCTCGCAGAAGGCGGCGAGATCGGAAAATGTATTGGTGGCAACTTCGAAATAGCCGGTCTCCGAGACCTTCGCGTCTGCGAGGCCCTTGGCCGCCTGGTTCACCTCTTCGGGCGGCGACGGCATGAACACCGTGATGCCCGATAAAACAAAGATCGTCCGTAGAATGCGCATGTCCACACCTATTGCTAGAGCATGGCATAGAGGAAATAAATTGCCGGCATTTGAAGCAAAAAAGCGCGATTTTAGGTGAATTTTGCGCAAATTTTAAGGCTTTGCTTAAGCCTTTCTTTACCCTGCTAAGCAACTGAAAGAGTGCGGAAATTTGCTGGAAAGGCGCTGTTAACCAGCGCCGGGGCAAGGTGGCGCCATTGGGGCCAATTCCGTTTGTTTGGGTATGGGTTAGAATTCATGAAAGATGTGCTGGAGGAAGGTGGGCCAAGGCTGCGGCCGCTCTCGATCCTTGCCCTTGCGGCCACTTTGGCCCTGAGTTTTGCTATTCTCTATAATGCAATCCTCGGGCAGGCCGGCGGCACCCGGTTTGTGGCCTCCCGGGACATCCGCGGCGGTGCTTCAACCCGTGTTGACGTCATTGCCTCCGGGGCCAGCCAGGGAACCATTGTCCTGAAATATGATCCGCGCGTGGAAGAGGTCCAGCGCGCCCTTCTGGCAACCGGCAACTATCGTGGCATGGTGGATGGCGTTGTCGGCAAGAACACCCGCCAAGCCATTGCGTCCTATCAGGACTCTGCCGGCCTCAAGGTGGATGGCGAGGTCTCCACCGAACTCATTGAGCATCTCCGCTATACCCAGAAGCTTGCCGCCGCCGCGGAATTTACCGCCAGTGTTGCGACGCTGGAAAAGAAACCGGGCGAGGCCGCGGCACTCCGCCAGATCCAGACCGGCTTGTCTGAACTGGGTTACGCCCCCGGTGAAATCACCGGCGATCTGACCAGCGCCACCATACAGGCCATCATCCAGTTTGAAAAAGATCGTGGCCTGCCACAAAACGGCTCTGTATCGAGTGATCTCCTGGCAGAAATTTCCAAAATGAGCGGTGATTCAGCGGTTGCCGCGGAGTAAGCGACAGCCTCGCCATGCGACTCAAATCAGAAATCTGGGTTCAGGCTTTCATGCGCCGCTGCAATGTGGAGGGAAAATACTGCACGGTTGTGGCCAAGGGGGCCGCCGAAGCCGGCGCGGTTTTCGTCATCATCAACCGGCTCGATGGGAATTTTCATCTCTTCGGGCCGGCCCCGGGGCGGGCCTTCGACGATCAGGGTGGCCGGCGCTTCATTGAGGAACTGCCCTATCCTGCCAGCGAAGCCGCGGTGGTAGAGGTTATGGCGCGGCGGCGGAAATTTGATTCGGATCTGTGGATTGTCGAGGCGGAAGACCGCCACGGAACTGCCGGACTCGTGGCCGCAACAATATAAATTCCGGTTAGTCAATTTTTAACCATGTCTCGCCTTAACTGCCAGAAAGCGAGGGTGAACTCGCGAACTGATCTGCGCCTGCGAGGAATGGAAGAATGACTGTCGTTTTGCAATTTCCGGTAAACCGCGTTGTCCAGCATGCGCGCAACGATGTCTTTCTCGCTGGTGAGGTTGTCATTTTCCCCGGCGTCCGGGTCGAACGCCGCAATTTTGATCCGGCAAAAACCGCAGCCCCAAGCCGCAAACATCGCGCATCGCAGGCCGCAATCGACGAGGACATGGCCTAAGCTAACTTGTAGCCTTGCCGCAGGAACTCTTGGAAAGGGTTTCCATCAGACTCTTGCGCATTGCCTTGTCCAGGGCAGGGACCCAGAACACGGCAAAACCCCGCTCATCCGACGATTGCACTTTCCAGCCGGACGATTCGATCGCATTGTCATCGTCCTTCTGTGAAAAAATATCATAGATGCTGGGCGCCATCGCCAGCTGCAGGTTGAACGTATCCGTGCCCGATTGTTCATCCGTCACCGTGTAAAGGGTTTTCCCAAAGCGCGAATAGACCGTGAGCGTCCAAAGTCCGTTGGGCAGCTTTGCATCAAGCGCGACCGGTCCTGACGTCAGGTTGAAGCGGCACAGGCCAAACACCGTTCCGCTGGGATACTCGGGAAAAATCTTGCTTTGCGCCGCAACGGGCAGGATGAAAAACGTGTTGTCGGGGATATCGCTTGCCAGCCGGTCAAGGTTCCGTTCAAAGAGGAACCCCGGGGCAAACAACACCGTGCCGATATGCACACTTACGGCAAGGCTTGCGGCTACAAATACCCAGTACAGATTCCGCATGATCAGCAACTCACCCGCTGGATCTTGGGAAGCTTCAGGCTTCCTTCGGACTGCAACGCCACCGTATTGGAAACAACAAGCTGGAGGACAATATTTCCCTCCACCGCCGGCCTGATCCAGTTTCCGGCAACGGGCTGCCGCGCCACCGCGACGTTCACCGTCTTGTCGGCAGTGCGCACCACGTCATCCGAGGTCAGCACGGCGGAGGACTCCTTGTCCTGATTGTCCAAGGGACCAACCGAAAGACTCCACCAGCGCGCATTGAGATCATCGGCCACGACCTTGTAGATGCAACTCGACCGCAGTTTGCTGCCTTCATCGTCGCGGGCGTTGGTATAGACCTGAAACAGCGACTGGGCGGGTGGCACGCGGCCTTCCAACAGGAAGTGCGCCCGTGCATAGGGGTTCGACGATGTTCCCGATGCGAGGTCCCAGACGCGCCAGTTGCTGGCGGCAGAAGCCGGTTTTGAGCCCACCGAATCGATGAATGAGAGGGCTGAAGCCCAGCCGCCAACCACACCGCACAGAACACTGAAGATCTTTACCGAAACCCGCGCCATCAACTATCCAATACACTGTTCAGAAATTGCTAAACAACTTCTTCAGGAATGATTTTTTCTTCTTTTTCTTCTTCTGCGGCTCAGCCGGTATGAAAAGGCTGTCAATGAATGAGCTTTCCGAATTCGCACCGGCATTCGCCCCCGGAAGTACCAGCGTATCATCCTGCGCCTGGGCCACCTTGGCAGCCTTTGGCTTTGCTTCCTTCGGCTTCTCGAAAAGCGAGAACATGTCGTTGAGCACGACGGCAACGCCTTCAGGGTTTGCCGGCCCATTTCCCGTATCGATGGTCACGACGCCGCTTTCATCATCAGTCTGCGGCGCCTCAGCTGCAGAAGGCTCCGCGGCGGCAACTGCATAGGTGTCATCAAGCGGAATGCCGGCAAGGCTTGCGGGCTTCTCGCCGGCCTCGGCCACTTCCATGATCTGTTTCCACGTGGGGGCTGGAATGAGGCCGCCAGTTACCTTGTTCATCGGGGTGAAATCATCATTGCCCACCCAGACGCCAGTTACATTATGCGCCGTAAAGCCAATGTACCATGCGTCCCGGTACGCCTGGTTGGTTCCGGTCTTGCCGCCCTGGGGGGCGAAGCCAAGATCGGCCTTGCGTGCCGTTCCCACTTTTACCACCGCTTTCAACATGGAATTCAGTTCGGCGATCTTCTCTTCAGGCACCACCTGTTGTGGCGGTTTCGCGAACTTGGCCCGGTCATAGATGACATCGCCGTTGGGCCTTCTGATTTCAAGAACCGCATAGGGCGTGTTGAGTTTTCCGCCGGAGGCGAAAGTGGAGTAACCGTGGGTCATATCCATCAGGGTGAGAGCGCTCGTTCCCAGAACCATGGGCGGCCAGGTTTCCAGTGCACCCTGAATGCCCACCATATGGGCCGTCTTGATGATGGCAGGCCTGCCGATATCGACCATCAGCCTGACTGGAACCGAGTTGTAGGATTTGGCCAATGCTGTTGTAAGCGTAACGCGCCCGCCATATTTACCCGAATAGTTACCAGGCGACCAGCCGCCAACGGAGATGGGGGCATCCACCACCATGCGATCAGGCGTATAACCTTCCAGAAGGGCCGCCAGATAAACGAAAGGCTTGAACGACGATCCCGATTGCCTCTCGGCATTGGTGGCGCGGTTGAACTGGCTGTTTTCATAATTGCGCCCGCCGACAATGGCTTTGACGGCCCCTTCGGGTGTCATGGTCACCGAGGCCATTTGCGTAAACTTGTAGCCCGGGCCTTCGGTATCGATAACTTCGTTGATGATTTTCTGGGCTGCCGTCTGCAACTTCACGTCAATTGTTGTCTTGACTTCGATGACGAAATCACTGGTCAGATGCTGCTCTTCAAGGAGCGCAATGGTTTCGGTATAGGCCCAGTCGAGGAACCAGTCGGGGCTGTCGAGGCTGCGCTGGGCAATCACCGGCGGGGCTTCGCGACGGGCTTGCAGCAACTCACCCTGGGTGATGAATCCCGCATCAAGCATGCGGTAGAGCACAACATTGGCCCTTGCCTTTGCGGCTTCGAGATTTTGGTGCGGAGCATATTTCGTCGGCGCCTTGAACAGTCCGGCAAGCATGGCGGATTCCGACAGGTTGACGTCACGGATGGATTTGCCGAAATAGTATTGCGCCGCCGCTTCAACCCCGTAGTTGCCGCCGCCAAGATAGGACCGATCGAGATAGAGCTTCAGGATTTCCTGCTTGGACTTGCGCGCTTCGATCCACAGCGAGAGGAATGCTTCATGGATTTTGCGCTGGATCGTGCGTTCCGGGCTGAGGAAAAGGTTTTTCGCAACCTGCTGGGTAATCGAAGAGCCGCCCTGCTTGGTGCCGGTGGATTGGGCGTTGTGCAGGATGGCGCGCATGGTGCCGATCACGTCCACCCCGAAGTGGTCAAAGAAACGCGCGTCCTCCGTGGCTAAAACCGCCTTGATCATCTGGGGCGGAATCTCGGTCAGGAGGATGGTGTCGTCCTGTCGGATGCCGCGTTGGCCGATGATTTCGCCATTGGCATCGGTAAAGGTGATGGCAAATTCGCGGCCCTTGTTCCACACGTCACCCAGGCCTGAAAAGGGCGGAAGTGCAAAGGCCAGCAGGCAAAAGGCAAAGACCGTTCCAAAGGTCATGAAGTCATCAACCAAATCGATCAGGAAGCGCCGCGGTCCGGTGATCTTGAACCGGTAAACAAAGGAGGAATAGGCCGATCCCCAGCGCTTGCAGGCATCCCAGGCCTCGAAAACGCTTGAGCTGACCAGCGAGTCAAAGGACCAGAAAAACCTGAATAAGGGGTTGCGATTGGGAAGTTTTGCCACGTTGTTCGACCGATAGACTCTTTATGAAATCTGCACTTGGTGCCTCTATAGCAGAATTAGGGCCGAATTGGGCAATATCATGCCAGAAGACAATTGCCCTCGGAATGCCGAAAGGGTTAAGACGGGTTCATGGCCGAAGTTCCCCCCTTTTGGAAAACCAAGACCCTCGCCCAGATGGACCGGACCGAATGGGAAAGCCTGTGCGATGGCTGCGGGCGCTGTTGCCTGAACAAGCTGGAGGATGAGGACACGGGTAAATTTATCTACACCCGCACCGCCTGCAAGCTGCTGGACCTCAAGACCTGCCAGTGCACGGACTATCCGAACCGGGCGGCCCGGGTGCCCGATTGCGTGACCTTGACCGCAAAGAACGTCGGAGAACTGGGCTGGCTGCCCAAGACCTGTGCCTACCGCCTGCTGGATGAGGGAAAAAGCCTCGCCTGGTGGCATCCCCTCGTATCCGGCCGGGCCGAAACCGTGGTCGAAGCCGGCATAGCTGTGGGCGGCGAAGCCTATTCCGAAGAAGGAATCAGTGTGGAACAGCTCCTCGACCACATCTGGAAGCTGCCCAAGGCGAAGCGCAAATCGCCCTAGTGCTTCTGTTTTCAAGGGCTGGCACGGTCAGCTGGACACTTTTGCAGGGAAATGATACCCCGATACCATAAGTTGTGTCGTCCAAAAGGTCTGATTGAATGTTGGGGATTGTCTTGCGCAACATAATTTTTCCGGCCCCGGGCAGGCACCTGACACGCCGATCTCGCGCCTGTTTGAAAACAGTCGCTGGAGCCGCTGCGGCCATGGTCATGTTGTCGGGAACGGCGGTCCCGGCGTTGTCGGGCGCGCGCGGCGGGGCTGATTCCCTCATGCTGTTTGGCGGCCAGGCCTCGGAAACCAATTTCATGGATATCATGGTCAAGCCCTGGACCGTTGACATGAACAATATCGGGGTTGTGGGCGCCAGCTATTCGCACCGTTTTGGCACCGTGTCTGATCTGGTTGGAGACGTCTTGCCGGCCCATATCGGCGACTATCTGACCGTTGAAGCCGAAGGCGGTACATCATTCCGCTTTGGCGACGAAGACCTGGGCGAGGCCTGGGGCGCGCTCTATCTACGCTATGACAATTTGCCGTGGAACGACACTGTTTATACGACGATCGGGGTCGATACCGGGCTGAGCCTGCTCACCGATATTTCAGAATTTGAGAAGGGCCGCGACAGCGAGCACAGGGCGTCGAAACTCCTGCATTATCTCGGGCCCGAAATTACCTTCGCCGATCCGGACAACAAGAATGTGGAACTGGTCTTCCGGCTTCATCACCGCTCCGGCGTGTTTGGGCTTTTCGACGATGTGGTGAGCGGTTCGACGTTTTTGAGCACCGGCATTCGCATTAGATTCTAGGGCCGGCCAGGTCTCAATTCAGCGTCAACTGGTTCAACGGTTGGCCGTCAACCTTGACGTGTTTGGCATTGGCCACAAACTTATAGCCATCAAGCTTTCCGCTGGCCCGCACGGGCAGCAAAAGCGCAGCGCCGGACTTCTCCTTGCCAATGGGTGCGAGCCAGACACTATAGACCGGCGGCTCTTCCTTGCTTGCCCTGAATTTGGTTGCATAACGCCCGGCCACCGGCACATAGGTCATTTGGCACTCATAGACAGGGCCATGGTAGGTCTCTTCGGAATCAGAGTCGAATGTGCCCTCCCCTTTGAAGGCGAAGCGCAGCTCAAACACTTCCTTGCCGTCAAAAACCCTGTGCGTCGATTGGCAAGGCCCTCCGTTTTGCGAGATGCCAAGCTGGAGGATTGCCGTAAGCATGTCCGTCACATTGGATGTCAGCGCTCCATCGATGTCTGTCTGCACATCTGGATCCTTGCCAACCTTGCGGTCATCCGCCGCGAGGCCGTCGTTATCCCAGCTCAGTTCGATCTTCTTGGTCTTGTCTTTCTTTTCGCGGACCGACGTAAACTGTTTTGGTCTGGCTTTGCCGTCCACCATGCTGCCGGATGTCTCGACTTTCATGACATAGTCCGAGAAAAACGCCGCAATGCCGCGTGTCTTGACCGACGCTTGCGAATGGAATCCCGCGCCGGACATGGCAGTACTGTATTTGACATCAAGAACCGTGATGCCTTTGACATCGACCTCATAGGCTGTTTCCAGCAGACCAACGGAATCAGCCCGAGCCCGGTCCATTCCCGCACAGAGGAATGACGACATGAAAACGCCAAGCGTGACGGCAAGAGTCTTGGATTCTTTCATTGTGGGCCAACGCTATTCAAATTCGGATTTTCACCTAGGGCACATATTTGTCAAGAATGAGGTGATGATCTCAGTTTTCCGCAACCCGGTCTCGCCATGCTCGTTTTGAACGAAGGAAATTTATCTGACCAATTCCGCCCGCACCAGATAGCGCAGAGGGCCATGGGTGATGGCACCGAAGGGATAGCAGGTTGAAAGCACCAGGTTGAAGCCGCTGGCATGCCGGTCGATGCCGGACCTGTTCCAGTCGACAATTGAAGTACCGATGACGCGGTAGGTGAACACCAGGCCATCGTCGCGCGTGATTGTGATGAGGTCGCCTGCGACGGCATCCTTGAGAAACGCAAAATGTGTGTCGCGGTGCGCGGCGATGACGGCGGTGCCCGGTTCGCCGATGCGTGCGGTTTCATCGAGAAGGGCAGGGCCGAAAGCCAATGCCTCGCCGCTGCCGCCGCGCAGCACGATGGCGCTCGCTTGCAGGCGCGATATTTCAAGGCGCGCCACGGGCCAGGTGTCGGCCCAGCCCCAGGCCTTGACCGGTTCGCCCGAGGCCATCGATTGGGAAAAGGCGCGCTCGAGCAACACCTGCGCCAGCTGCGCCTTGGCGAAGATCCAGGCCGACTGGCCAAACAGCAACAGGGATATGGCAAGGCAAAGCGCGCCCAGAAGATTGAGGACGGACCGGTGCGACTGGCGCACCGGTCCGGCTTTGGGCAGGCTAAGCGTGGCGGTGAACACGTCAGACCTGCCGGGGAGACTGGCGAGGGGAGCCAACCAGTCTCAATATAAGACTCACAACCAGCAGGATTCCGGCGATGAGCATCAACAATTCCGCCGGCGTCGCCGTCTGCGGCAGCATCACCTGCTGCGGGGCAGGGGCCGCCGCTGGTTTCTGCAACATGGCAAGCTGCTGGAAGGCAGCCTGGGCATCACGCTGTTTGACGGCAGGCTTGTCCTCGCCGAACACCGACTCATAATTCCAGCCCGCGGGCAGGTTGAGCGGAATATCGGCGCGGCTGAGCTTCTCGCCAGCCGGACGCTTCGGTGTTTTGTCCACCGCCACGAGACTGGTCTGGCTCGAGACGATCTGGTGCGCCAGCGCCATGGCAAGTATCTGTCTGTTGGCTTCGTCATAGGTCAGTGTGCCAAGCGTTGAGGCCACTTCGAAGTCGGCGATGCGGCGACGGGCCCAGAGTTTCGAAATGCCGTTGCCTTTCGCGGCCTTGGCAATGGGAAGCGTGACTTCCCAGGGTTGGCTGCCAATGTTTCCGCTGATTTTCAGCGAACCATTGAGGTCCTTGGCTTCCGCCATAAGCAGCACCGGTTCACCGCGATAGAGATCGGGCAGCATGTCCGGCGTGATCTTGGCGGAATTGCCCACAAGCTCGGCCTTCAATTCAGTCACCACCGGGCTGCCGATCTTGCTGAACAGGTCCTGCATCCGCGCGGTGACTTCCGAGGCTTCGCCAATATGGGTGAAGGTGCCACGGCCAAGTTCAGCAGCCCGCGTCATGAGATAGGAGTTGGGTGCTGACCCAATGCCCACCATGAACACGCGGCTGCGGCCAAGGCCCTGGCTGATTGTGGCAAAGAGCTGTTCCTCATTGCCGATGGCGCCATCGGTGAGAAACACCACTTGACGCAGATGGGATGTGTCGGAAGCGTTTTCATCCCGCAAGGCGGCGCGCATCGGCGGGATCATTTCGGTGCCGCCATTGGCGTTGAGGGCAGCAACAAAGCCCTTGGCCCGCTCGATATTCTCCCGGTCAGCCGGAACCGCCGATGAAAACAGCTGATCCATCGTGTCATCAAAACGGATGACGTTGAACAGGTCGCCGGGCTTCATCTGGTTCAGGCCATAGATCAGGCTGTCTTTGGCCTGCGTCATGGAAGGGCCTTCCATCGATCCGGAATTGTCGATAATGAAGATCGTCTCGCGCGGTTTGGAAACTTCGTTCACGGGCGCAACCGGCGGCGTGACAAAGCCGAGGAGATAGTTCTTGCCGTTTACCGTTTCGGTAAACAGGCCCGCCTGCGGGGCAGTGCCTGCGGCCTGCCACTCAAGGGCAAAATCCTTGTCGGCGGGAACCGCATCCTCAGCCAGCGAAATGACATGGGTCTGCGGATCGGTCTTGATCGCATGATAGAGGCTCTTCACCTCGCCCATCGCAAAGCCCGCATTCAGGGTCACGGAAATTGTCGTTGGATTAACCGGAGCAAATTTCTTCGGGTCCAGAACCGGCGGCGTAATGCGCTCGGCATCGGTCACCTGCTGGGCAAATCCGGAACTTGAAAGCTCGACGTTCTGGACGATGGGGTCGGGGATGTAACGGGGTGCCACCACCAGCGGCAGGCGCAACGAGAATATGCCGGACGTCTGCTTCACTGTTTCCTGATATTCGATCTGCACGATCACCGTTTCATGGGGACCGATATTGGCGACTGAGTTGGTGAAAAGATTTGGCCGCTCCTGCTCAAGCAGGGCCGTCGCCTGGCCATTGGCCTTGGCTTCTTCGTAGATGACCTTGGCTTCCTGGCGCTCCTTCACTTCGCCGACGATCACCCGGTTGCCCGCGATGATCTTCAGCGTATCCACTGCCGAATTCTCCGGCAGCGGGAAGACATAGACGCCTTCCACGTAAGCGTCCGCCGGGTTTTCAAACCGCTGGGTGACGATGGTGCGGGCGGTAGGCCCTGACACGGTGACATTGAAATCCGTGGCCAGCCGTGGCGCTTCCAGATACTTGCCTTCGTCTCTGGATTTAAGCAGCAGGCTTCCCGCCTTCACGTCGTTGGGGGTCACAAGGGCGAGTTTCGCCTCGCCCGCCCGCGCCTGGCCGAAGATGGTTAAGGCCAGAACGAAG
Source organism: Aestuariivirga sp. (assembly GCA_049691635.1). Lineage (GTDB taxonomy): Bacteria > Pseudomonadota > Alphaproteobacteria > Rhizobiales > Aestuariivirgaceae > Aestuariivirga. The sequence continues at coordinate 11,548 of JBAVOA010000379.1, forward strand.
GCCAGTCCAAAAAGAGCAACGATGATGTCGAGACGGGATTTGAAATCCGGCGCACGTCGAAATGTATCCACTTTTTCCTCCAAGGCCCAAGCCCAATGCCAAGCCACGGAGAGATTCATTACAGCCATGTAAGGCTGCTTCGCCAAGGTGAAGAACGTCTTTCTTCCGGCGCATTCCGCCAAGAGAAGGTGGAA
>JBAVOA010000380.1:0-6297 GCA_049691635.1 Aestuariivirga sp.
AAAACCTTGCAGCAGCGCTTCAAGAAGGCGCGGCGCAGACGCGTCAAGCGGTTTGGCAAGAACCTTATTCGGGGTCTTGCGGATTTCCTTGGCGGTCAATCTCTCGTTGGCGATGCGCCGGTGATGGATTCCAAGCACTTTCCTTTTCTGAAAACCTTCACTGACAACTGGCAAACGATGCGGGCCGAAGTGACGGAAATTCTGAAACACCGGGAAGCGATTCCGGTCTTTCAGGATGTTTCACCAGACCAGATGAGGATTGCCAAAGGCAACAACTGGCGCACTTTCATCCTGTTTGGTTTTGGTGAAAAGCTAGCAAAAAACTGCAAACAGGCACCCGTTACAACGCGTCTTCTGGAAGCGGTGCCAAACCTGCAGACAGCATGGTTTTCAATACTTGGCCCGGGCTATCATATCCCTGCCCATCGCGGCGTCAGCAAGGGAATCCTGCGGGCCCATCTCGGCCTGATCATTCCAAAAGACGCCGAGAAGTGCCGCATGCGGGTGGGCGAGACCATCAATGTCTGGCATCGAGGCGAGATCTTTGTGTTCGACGATACCTATAATCACGAGGTGTGGAACGACACGGATGAAGAACGCGTTATCCTGCTTTTTGATTTCGACCGGCCCATGCGGTTCTGGGGTCGCCTGATCAACAGTACCTTCGTGCGCCTGCTCAAGCTCACGGCCTATTACCAGGAACCCAAGAAGAACATGGTAACCTTTGAAGACCGCTTCGAGGCGGCCACCCGCCGCGCCAACGAAAACCTCGAAAAGCTCTCCGACGACGACTAGATTTTCACGTTCTCCGCACCCTTGAGGTCGAGCATCTTGCGGGCCTCCGCCGGCGAAGCCACCTCAATGGAAAGTTCCGCAAGGATGCGGCGCATCTTGGCCACCAGTTCCGCGTTGGATTTGGCCAGCACGCCCTTGCCGAGATAAAGATTGTCCTCAAGCCCCACCCGCACATTAGCCCCCATGGTAGCAGCCATCGTGCAGAGTGGAAATTGAAACCGTCCTGCAGCCAGAACCGACCAGTGATATTGATCGCCGAAAAGCCGTTCGGCGGTCTCGCGCATCACCATGACATTTTGCGGGTCAGGACCAATGCCGCCAAGAATGCCGAAGATGGTTTGCACAAACAGCGGCGGCTTCACCAGCTTGCGGTCCAGAAAATGCGCCAATGTATAGAGATGGCCCACGTCATAGCATTCAAACTCGAAGCGCGTGCCATGGCCCTCGCCAAGGCGCTGCAGGATCTTCTCGATATCGCCGAAGGTGTTGCGGAAGATGAAGTCCTTCGATCCTTCAAGATGCTTGCGCTCCCACTCATGCTTCAATTCGCCATAGCGCGCCAGCATGGGGTAGAGCCCGAAATTCATCGATCCCATGTTGAGCGAAGTCATCTCCGGCGAGAATCGCTCCGCCGCCGCAAGGCGCTCGTCAATTGACATGCCCTGCCCACCACCCGTGGTGATGTTGATCACCGCATCGGTCGCCTGCTTGATGCGCGGCAGAAACGCGTTGTAGACATCGGGCGAACCGGCCGGCCGCCCATCCTCCGGATGGCGCGCATGAAGATGCAGGATCGAGGCCCCCGCCGCTGCCGCATCCACTGCCTGCGTTGCAATGTCATTGGCCGTCACCGGCAGATAGGGTGACATGGAGGGCGTGTGAATGGACCCCGTGATAGCACAGGTCATGATGACTTTCGATTTCGCGCGCATGAATACTCCTGAAAACAGGCCCTACACTAGGCAGATGGCCCGCGCGCTGTCACTCAATTCTTCGTTATGGCCGAAGTCTGGGAAGTCAAAGCGATATGGCCTTCACCAGGGTCCGGTTCTGGCGACGGATGTTGGCGCGCAAGGATCTGATTGTCATGTCCTCGCGCTTGATGAACTCGATAAACATCATGTTCATGTTGTTGAATATCATTTCGCCCACACCTCGCCCATCGATGTTTCCACGGACCAATACAAGCTCCCGCAGTTTTTCAATGAGGGCGCAGGTCTGGTCCGCAAGTGCCCGGTCAAGGGCCGTATAGGTTTTCCCGAAGGGGCTTTCCGGTTGTTGGGTCGAGATCGCCATGGCCTGACGCCACATTTCCTTGCTCAGGTAAACCAGGGAGTGGTCAATATAGCTGGCAAGCAACGCATCAATGGCCTTTTCGATATTCCTGGGCGGCTTCTGGATAATGCGCTGGCCCGCCGTCAGAACCTCGTGAACCTCCATCGAAACGATGGCGACGAGAATATCGCCCTTGTTACGGTAATAATTGTAGATTGTGCCGACAGACACCTCCGCTCTGGCGGCGATTTCCTCAATCCGCGCGCCCTCATAGCCCTCCTTGCGGAAAAGCCCGGCGGCCGCTTCCACAATGCGCGAATTCCGGTCTATCTTGTGTTTTGCCCTGAGGCCCGCCATGGCGTGAACCGTCATTCCATAATTTGAATTGACTCAAGTTTAGAATTGGTTCATTTTTTTCGCAAGCAACAAAAATTTCGGAGGAGTCCCCATGCTCAATTCATTCCTGCCATTGCTGAAACGCGGTGCCTGCGCCTTGGCAATTACCACTATTACCGCAGTTTCGCCGGTCGGCGCCGCCGATCTCAACGCCCTGATCTGGTGCGACCATGCCGACCCTGCCCTACTTAAACCATTTGAAGACGCCAATGGCATCAAGGTCAATGTCAAGGAGTTTGAAGGCACGGGTGCGGGCTTTGCCATCGTCGACCAGTCCCAGCCCGGCGACTGGGACGTCATGGTGATCGATTCCATCGACGTTCCGCGCGGCGTTGAAAAGGGCCTCTTCGATCCCCTTCCTGAAGACAAGTTGCCCTTGGCCGATCTCTATCCGGAAGTTACCATGGATAACTACACCAAGGTGGACGGCAAGCGCTACGGCATTACCGAGAAATTTGGCTACAACACCATCGGCTTCAATAACAGCAAGGTTGATCCCGCCGACATGCAGTCAATGAACGCTCTGTTGGATACCAAATACAAGGGTCGCATTGCCATCTACGATTATTATCTCCCGGTCATAGGCATGGCTGCCCTCGCCATCGGCAAGAAAACCGCTGAATTGACCGAAGCCGATCTTCCGGCGATCAAGGAAGTCCTGCTTAAAATGAAGGCAAATTCAAAACTCGTGGGCGATGTTACCGCGAGCCAGACGGCTCTTGCAACCGGCGAAGTGGATATTCTTGTGGGCGGCGGCGAATGGGTGACGGCCGGCCTGGCCAAGGAAAATCCGGCGCTCGATTTTTCCGTTCCCAAGGAAGGGGCAGTCCTCTGGTCCCAGTCACTGGCCATGTTTTCAGCCAGCAAGAACAAGGACATGGCTCTGAAGTTCATTCAATATGTGATGAGCCCCGAAGGCCAGGCCAGACTTGCCACATCCTCCTGCTATTGGGGCATGCCGGCAAGCAAGGTGGCGGCCCTTGATGACGCGCAAAAGAAAACCCTTCGCTTTGACGAGCAGCCGGAGTTCCTCAAGCGCTCGCAACCCTACCCCGCGCCAAATGCCAATCTCGACAAGAAAATGCAAGACCTCTGGACGGAGATGCTGCAATCACAATAAAGAGGGGCCGTGGACAAGCCCCCGATGATCGACCGTGCCCTGCCATGGCTGCTGGTATCCCCGGCACTGCTCTGGACCCTGCTGTTTTTTGTAGTGCCCTTTGCGGCCATGGCGTTATTGAGCCTGAGTGTCCAGGGCAGCGATGGCCTGACGGTTTCAAACTACAGCCAATTCTTCAATAACCTTAGTTACTCCCGCGCCCTGATCAACTCTTTGGAAGTGACCGGACTGGTCACGGTCATTTCCGTGGTGCTGGCTTATCCCTTCGCCTGGATTCTGGCCGAGCAAGTTCCGACGCGCTGGCAAAGACTCGCGTTACTGCTGGCCATTCTCCCCTTCTGGACGTCTTACGTCGTGCGGTCCTATTCATGGTTGCTGGTGCTGGCCCAGAATGGCGTGATAAATGATGCACTCCTGCGGACCGGACTTCTAGCCGAACCCCTGCAACTAGCAAACACACGCACCGCCACGATCATAGGCTTTGTTCATTTCTTTGTAATGCTGCTCACCCTGACCATTTTTGCCAGCCTGAAGCAATTGAACCCAAGCTATCGCAAGGCCGCTGCTGATCTCGGTGCCGGGCCTATCCGAACCTTCATCCATGTCATTCTGCCCCTCACTATTCCCGGCGTGATGGTGGGAGCTTTTCTGACCTTCGTACTGGCCATCGGCGACTACATCACACCGCAGATCCTGGGCGGCAACAACGAACTCCTCATGCCCCAGCTCATCATGTTGCAGATCGGCCGCCGCGGGGATTTCCCGCTTGCTTCAGCGCTTGCCCTCATTCTGATGGCCGTGGTGACTATTGCCTACATCGCCTGCGCCCGCTGGCTTAAGATCGAGCGGACTTCCTAGCATGCGGGGCTTCATTAAACTTCTCTCCGCTGGATATGCCCTGGCGATCTATGGCTTTATCTTCCTGCCGGTCGTCGTGCTGATTGTCTTTTCGCTGCAATCCACCGCCTTCCCCATCCCGCCTTTCACCGGCCCATCGCTGCGCTGGTATGAAGCCGTACTGGGCGATACGCGGCTGACCTCGGCCTTGATAAACTCTCTGGCTGTGGCCAGCCTCTCATCCGCAATAGCAGCTGCACTGGGTTTCCTGAGCGCCTGGGGATTTGCCCGCTACCTGCTGCCCGGCTCCGCATTTCTGCGTGGAATCATCACCCTGCCGCTCACCGTGAGCTATCTCATCATCGGCATGGGCCTGCTCGTTGTCTTCAACATGGCGGGCCTGCCGAAGTCACTGCTCACCGCAGGCGTGGGTCATGTGGTAATCAATCTTCCACTCTGCTTTGCTATCATCTACAGTCAGATGGGTGATCATCAGATCAACATTGAGCGCGCCGCCCGGGATCTGGGCGCCAGTGAAAGGCGGGTTCTGCTGCTGGTTACCCTGCCCATGATGTGGCCCGCAATCTTTGCAAGCCTGTTTTTGTCCATGACGTTCTCTTGGGATGAATTCGTCATCTCCTTCCTCCTCACCAGATTTGACACAACCCTTCCCGTTGAAATCTGGAATCTGCTGCGCTCCGGCCTCAATCCAAAGACCAATGCCGTTGGCTCACTAGTGTTTGCCGTCTCTGTGGTGCTCGCCATCATCATCGAACTCATCCTGCTACGACGGAGACTCGCATGACCGAAACTCTCGTCGAGATGCGGAACATTTCGCACAGTTTCGGCAAGACAACCGTGCTTGATAATGTGTCGCTCACGATTCAACCGGCCAGCTATACGGTTCTGCTCGGCCCGTCCGGTTCAGGCAAAACCACTCTGCTGTCAATCCTTGGTGGATTTCTCATTCCCAGAAAAGGCAGTGTACTCATTCGCGGCGTGAACTGCACCGCGATGGCCCCGGCAAAACGTCCCACCACCACGGTGTTCCAGGATTATGCGCTGTTTCCCCATATGAGCGTCGGCAACAATGTGGGCTTCGGCTTGCGCATGAAGAGCGTCATCAAGAAGGAACGCGATCGCCTTTCCCAGGAAGCCCTTGCGCTGGTTGGACTGCCCGAGGCCTTCAACAAGAAGCCTCATCAGCTTTCCGGCGGGCAAAGACAGCGCGTCGCTCTGGCCCGCGCCCTCGTGGTCAAACCGGCCGTGTTGCTGCTTGACGAGCCCCTCGGCGCGCTTGATCTCAAGCTCCGGCGCCAGATGCAGGATGAGTTAAAATCCATCCAGAAACAGGTGGGCACGGCCTTTGTCCATGTCACCCATGACCAGGAAGAGGCCATGGCGTTGGCCGACCATTGCGTCGTCATGAACAACGGCCACATCGAAGATGAAGGAACTCCCGAGCGGGTCTACGCCCAGCCGGCCACGCGCTTCAGCGCCACCTTCATGGGCGAGAGCACGCTTATCCCCGGCGAAATTGGCAAGACCAGGGGCAACACGATTTCCGTGAAAACCAGCTTTGGGTCATTTCCCATTATTGAGACTGGCGATGAAGGCGCCAAGGTGACACTCGCCATCCGGCCGGAGCACCTGCGGCTCATCCGCGACTCGCGCAGCATCACCTTCGGAAACGCCCGCGTGATCTCTGTCGTTTTCCAAGGAAGCTTCAAGCGCGTGATTGCCCAGTCCACCAGCCTGTCGGGTCCGACCTTCATCGCCAAAGTGCCCGCCGGTGCGGACGTGGAAGTGGGAGAAGTTGTGACCCCCTGCTGTCACATCGAAGATCTGATCTTCCTGAAGAGATAGGCATGCCG
>JBAVOA010000381.1:0-13775 GCA_049691635.1 Aestuariivirga sp.
ATCGAGCAGATGATGATGCAATTGTCGTCCTTGTCGCGGACGACCTCCATCTCGTACTCCTTCCAGCCGAGCACCGATTCCTCGATCAGCACCTCGGAGGTGGGCGAGGCGTCGAGCCCCCGCTCGACGATCTCCAGGAACTCCTCGCGGTTATAGGCGATGCCGCCGCCGGTGCCGCCCAGTGTGAACGAGGGGCGGATGATGCAGGGCAGGCCGATGGTCAACATGGCTTCAAAGGCTTCGACCATGGCGCGGTTGCGGTATTTCTTCAAGCGCTCGGGTTCCCGGTCGGCCCATTTGCGCTCGAAGGCTGCCAAATCGCCGCCCTCGGATTTGAGACGATTGGATTCGGCGAGAAAGAAGGCCCGGTCCTCGTCCTTGGCTTCGGAAGCGTTGGCCAGCATGGACTTCGGGGTTTCAAGGCCGATGCGTTTCATCGCCTCGCGGAAAAGCTCGCGGTCTTCCGCCATGTCGATGGCTTCCGCCTTTGCGCCGATCAGTTCCACACCGAATTTTTCGAGGATGCCCATCTTGTTGAGGGTGAGGGCCGTGTTCAGCGCGGTTTGCCCACCCATGGTGGGGACCAGGGCATCGGGCCGTTCCTTCTCGATGATCTTGGCCACCACCTCCGGTGTGATGGGTTCGATGTAGGTTGCATTAGCCAAATCCGGATCAGTCATGATGGTGGCCGGATTGGAGTTGATCAGAATGATGCGGTAGCCCTCAGCTTTCAGGGCTTTGCAGGCCTGGGTGCCGGAATAATCAAACTCGCAGGCCTGGCCAATAATAATAGGGCCAGCCCCAATGATGAGAATGGATTTTATATCTGTACGTTTTGGCATGTTTTGAGGAAACCCGATTTGGGGTTCCCTACACAATCACGGGGCGGATTCCAAGCTTTTCCGGTGAGTTATAAGTTTTGCGTCAATTCGGCGGTTGAGGCTGCACCGATGCACTTGATGCGCCTAAAACTTATGCAGGATTCGCCTTCGCACATGGCCTCCGAACCCAACTGGCGGGTGGAGGCGGCTGCCTCGCGCTGGAACAGGATGGATTCGGTGTAGCCTTCCTTCACGCAAAAGGCATCGGCGGCGGGCTTTCCGCAATCCTTCTTGCTGCTGAGGCAGGCGTCAATGCGGGAGCCCTCGACAACGGGGGCGAAGAAGTTGCGCACGGAAGCTTGCCCGGCGGTGCTTGCCAACAGCAGAATTCCCAGGGTTGCAACGCAGGTCTTGGACATTTCAGGCTCCGGATTTTGAAATTATGGGACAGGAAGCAAGTGAGATGGCTTTGAGAGGGGGCTGTTGAACCTCCCCACTGCTTCCTGCCCCTCGCCCTCTTTCGAAGGTGAGGGTGAAAGTGGTTTATGCCTCGCGGCACCGCCTGAGCGAACAGGCGTCGAAACTGATCTGGCCCTTCACCGGCCACTGGCCGTTCTTCACAATCACGGTCACGTTGGTGACCGGGGACTTGGCAACGGTTCCAGTTCCCGTGCCATTGCCAGCAAAGGCGCCGGCCGAGAGGAACATGATGGTGAGGGTTGCGGTTGCGATCAGGGTTTTCATTTTCGTCTCCTCCAGAGACAGTGTTCAGCGTTAAAAACAAACTACCCGGTCCGCTTGGAATACAGCCTGAACGGACCGTTCATCTGCCGTTTAGGTTCGAGATAAAAAAAGGCCCCGGAATTTCCGGGGCCTTTGAGTTGCAAGCAGGGATTGCAGGGGATCTGCTTGGGGAGGGAGAATTTGGAACCGGGATATGGTCATGACCACTTTTACGAGAGGGGCGGGGTGAAAGTTTCCAATCACAGACCCCGGTTCCGATACCCAGCGGATTGGCTGGGCCGTTCGATCAGCCTTCTTCGACGTCAGAGCAGTCCTCAACGGCGCACTGCTCAACAACGATGGGGCCGTAAACAGGAAATTCCTGGTTCTTCTGGATGACGGTGACGTTTAACCTGTTTGCGGGGGCCAGGTCATGGTTAGGGGCGATCGCCGCAATTGCAGTTGCGGCTGAACCGAGGACTGTGAAGACAAAGAGCGTGTAGCGGATCATGGTGTGGTTTCCTCTCGTGTGTTTCGATCTTGAGACCAACTTAACCAAGTAACTTGGAACCGAAGCTGAATGTTCCGTTCATCTGGCGTTTATCTTGGCGGGGAAATGTGCAACTATTGGGCGAAATGAACCGTATTTGGGACTATGAGCACCCTGTCTGAACCCATAGAAAGCGAATTGGATGGCCTTTTGCCCCGCATAGCCGGGGGCGACAGGCTGGCTTTTGGCCGCCTTTACGACCTGACGTCGGGCAAGCTTTTTGCGGTTGTGCGTTGCGTTTTGAAGAAACCGGAGCTTGCCGAAGAGGCCCTGCAGGAGGCTTTTATCAAGATCTGGCAAAGGGCGGCCTCCTATGAGGCCGGGTCACTGCGGCCGACGGCTTGGCTTGCAGCCATTGCCCGCAACCAAGCCATTGATTTAAAAAGACGTTTTGTAGAACGGATGGCGGAGAGGGCAGAAGAGCTTGACGCTGCCGATTCGGTTCCGGTGATGCCGGTGGCGGAGCTGGCCATGGACCTGAACCGGCTCAAAAAGTGCCTTTCGCTGCTTCCGGAAGAGCGCCAAGACATGGTGCTTCTGGCCTATTACCAAGGTTGGAGCCGGGAGGAGCTTTCGGTACAATACAACCGCCCGGCAACGACAATAAAGACCCTATTGCGGCGGAGCCTGACAGCTCTCAAGGAATGCCTCGATGGCTAGACCTGACGACATGGAAGAACTGGCGGCCGAATTTGCCCTTGGCACGCTGGGCGCCGCGGAAAAGCATGAGGCAGAAGTGCTTCTGGCGAGCGACGCTGAATTTGCCGGCATGGTCAAGGCCTGGGAGCAGCGGCTTATCCCGTTGGCACTGGCGCTTGAGCCGGTTGAAGCGCCGCCGCGCATCCGAGGGGCCGTGATGAAGGCCATTGCCGGGGACGTGCCAAATTCAGAGACTGTTGTCACCTGGAAGCGCAAGGCCTCGGCCTGGCGACTGGCCACTGCCGGGGCGAGCACCATCGCGGCAGCACTTGCGGCGTTTATCTTGGTGGGCAAGCCACCGGTTCCGGCCACCGACCAGCGGTTTGTCGCGGTGCTGCAGGCCGAAGGGCCAGGGCCGGCGTTTCTGGCCTCCATAGATCTGGCCAATGGCAGCATCAGCGTGCGCACCCTGGGAGCGCAACCGCAACCGGGCAAATCCTATGAGCTCTGGGCTGTGGGCGGCGGGCGCGACAAGCCGCAATCCTTGGGGGTGATCGATGCTTCGTTCCGCATACCGGCCAGCAAGCTGGGCAAGGTTGATCCGGCGGTGTTGAATGATACACTGTTTGCGGTGAGCCTGGAGCCGGAGGGCGGTTCGCCAACAGGACAGGCGACAGGTCCGGTCCTGTTTACGGGCAAGCTGGTGGCCACCGAGTAGTTCCCCCAACGCTGCCCCATTGCAGCCTTAATGTGACCTTCTCATCGCGCGGTGATTCGGTGTGGGCGGGGCTATGGGCGGTTTAGTAACGCGTCGGTCAGTATTGCATTTTTTGGCGTTGCCACTGGTTGGCTGTGCGGCTGAGGGCGCGCGTTACCAGCCCAACGGCATTGTTGGCGCTAAGAACACGGGGACCATCTATGTCTATCGCCCGCTTACCCAACTGGGGCAACGAGGCGAGGATCCTTTCGTGACCATGGCGCATAAATCCTACGGGCGCATGCGGGCGGGATCCTTCATTGCCGCCACGTTCCCGGAAGGTGAAGTGGATGTCACGGTGCAGCAAAGCATGCTGTTCCTGGTGCCGACGATCCCCAAGACGGTGACGGTGACGGTGGTGCGCAGCAGCGTGTCCTATGTGCGGGTTGACCAGCTCATCGACACGGTGGGCATCAATGACGGGGCTGCCATCTCGCAATCTGTCGAGATTGAGGAAGTGCCTTACAATATCGGCCAAGCGGAACTGGCGCAAACGCGGCAAAATATCTGAGCGGCGCAATTTCTCGCGATTATGACGCATTTGGGGAACGGGGTTCCCGCGATCACCCATAGTAATGTCCCGGAAATCCGGAGATGTGCTGATGGCGAAGATCGAAGAGTTGAAGAAACAGCGTTTGGCAGCGCTGAAGGCCACCGAGGCGGGTCCGCCGCGGCGCACCTCCAACCCGTTCTTCGGGGTCGGTCCCATTACCGATGCCACGGCCGATGAAGTGGCTGCACGCCTGCTGCGCTTTGAATTCGAGGCGTGGCTTGAAAAGAACTACCGCAAGCTGGATGACAAGGGGCGCGACCTTGGCCCCTTCACGGTGGCGGAAATCGGCCGCAGCATGCATCGGGGCTATCCGGCGGACAAGTTCCTGGCCGACATGATGCGCGAAATTCATCGTTATTTTGAGTTTCCCAAAACCAACAAGATGGCGGTGGGGCTTGGCGGCGGGCATAGCGGCTTCACGGTGTGCCTGATGCACATGATGAACGCCACGGACGAGAGCCAGCAGGTGTTCGTTGATACGCTGCGGCCGGAGTCGGAGGCGGCGAAGGCGGGAGGGTTTTTCCGCCAGTCCTGGGGGGCGCAGATCATCGAGATGCAGCGCTATGCCAAGGGCGGCAAGGAAGGGCGCATCCATTTTGCCACCGAAGAGGGAATCATTCCAAGCGCCGAGCAGCAGGAAAAAATGGGGATCAAGCTTTTTGTGGGCGTGGGCCATGAAACGACGGGCGCCACGACCTATACGCTTTCCGACATCACCAACCTGCTGGACTGGATCGAACGCAATCCGGCCGAGCACCATGCGGTGCTGGATGCCACCTCGATGCTTGGGGCCATGCCCTGGGGCGAGGAGATTGTGCGCCGGGTGGTGAGCGAGTGCTGCCTGTTCATGCCATTCCAGAAAGCCATCGGCGGTATTTCCGGCTATTACGTTGCCTCCTTCACGCCGCAGGCGCTGGAGCTGATCGAGGCTAATCAGAAAAATCCGTCGTGGGCCATTCCGCGGCAGTTGAAGATCGTGGCGCCGCTTGATCCGAAGCGCCCGCTGACGGGCGAACGCAGCGTGAATGCGGGGCCGATCTATGATCCGGCCCAGGACAAGATGCTGGGTGGGGTGATCAACACCTATTCCACGCTGGCTTTTGCCGAGACGACCTTTGGCCTGTTGCGTTCCGAGCGGCGGCTGGGCTCGGTGTCCGATCTCAACCGGCAATCCATTGCCAACCGGGCGGCGATCGATGACTGGGTGGCGGCCCATCCGCTGCTGGAGCTCGGCGTGGCCGAGGCGGAACGGCGTGGTGCGGCGGTCACACTTCTAAAAATCAAAGATGCGGACATCACCGATGCGGCGATTCACGCGCGGATTATCGCGCGCTCGAAACAGGTATTGGCCTATGAGGGCGTGACCCATCCCGACGGCAGCCATGAGGCCGGACTTGATGTGGCGCGCTACGTGAACGCATTCCCTGGAACCCCCGGCGATTACCGGGCCTGGATCGGCGGCATCCGTGCGCCGGAAGATGTGACGGCACTTCTCGAAAATTTGCAGTACGCGTATTTGCGCGCCAAGGTTCTGGTGCTGGAGGAAGAGCTTGCAGCGCTTGGCGAGGAGTTTCCGCCAAAGAACGAAGCGGGCGGACGGCAGCGCATGGATGATCCGGCGCGGGCTTACAAGATTCTGGTGTGCGATCTGGTTGGATTGAAACCCGGAAAAGACGGCAAGCCCGACCACAGTGCGGTGCGCAAGCATATCGAAGTAAGAGGTGGAGTGTTCCACGACGGTGCGCTTGCCGATGAGGCGAAGCTGGCCAAGGGGAAACTGCATTTCTTCTATCAGCCGCAACTGAGCACGGAAGCGGAGTTTTTGCCGATCACAAACTCAGGCCAGTATGATGCGGTCATCGCGGCGGCGACCTTCCTGCCCAAGGCTTCGGCGTTCAAGCTTGGTGGTGTGCGCATCGGAGCGGGCACGGGCAACATGGCCTGCGCCAGCTGGGGCGGCGGCAACGGCGAAGGCGGCGAGGCGGCGCTGATGAACACGCCGAGCTTCAACAGCCGGGCAACTGCCCAGATGGCGATGAAGGCGCTTTTGAACGTGTCGCCCGATTTGCCGATTGATGAACTTCATGCGCGCGTCGTTGCCGGCGATTTCGACACCGGGCGCAATCTCAAGGAGTATCCAACCGAGAAACTGGAAGGCAAGAAGATCGCCATTATCGGCTATGGCAATATCGGGCGTGAACTGGCCAAGCTGTGCAAGGCTTTTGGCATGAAGGTTTCGGTTCATGCGCGGCCGCGGCACCAGGAATGGATTGAATCGGAAGGCTTTGAATTTGCTGCAAGCGCCGAGGATGCGGCGCGCGGTGCCGACTTCATCAGCCCGCACACGGGGCTTGGCGCGCTGAACGCGGCCACGGGCAAATATGTGAACGCCGGCGTCGTCGGAGCGGAGGTTCTGGCGGTGATGAATGATGGCGCGGTGGTGATCAATTATGACCGGGGCGAAGTGGTCGATGCGGCGGCATTGGATGCGGCCCTTGCGAGCGGCAAGGTGCGCCGGGCCTGCATTGACGCCGACCTGTTCAAGGATGCCAAGACGGGCGCTCTCTCCGGCCCCATGGTGCCTTACCGCGAGATGGAAGCGCGACACCGGGGCAAGATGGAACTGCTGCCCCATGCGGCGGCCGACACGGAGCACCTGTCACGGGTCGAAGGCGCGAAGCAGGCGGTTGACCAGATCTTCGACCTGATCCAGTTCAAATCGGTGACAAATCTCAGGGGCCAATTGCCCGCAGGTTACAGCAATGCGGGAGCACGCACGGTGAACGGGATCGGTGCTGTGACGGGGCTTGATCTGGCGCGGGGCACGGAAGACGTGGAAGCTTTGGCCCAGGCCCGGAAGACGGCCGAGACAATGGCGGCGATCTGGGGGGCGCTGTCTTCAACGGTCAATCCGGAGCGACGGCGCGAACTGATCGCGCGCCACGGGGCAGCACTGGTCAAGGCCGGTAACCAGCACGCCACACTTCTGGAAAAGCTCGGACTTCAGGGGCCTTATTCAGCGAGTTGAACGACTCTGAAGTATTGCCGTTAAAATTCACTCCGCTGCCGCAAGTTCGGCCGGTAGAAGTAGGCGGACGGCCAGCAGGCAGAACATGGTGGTCAGTGCCAGGATGAGTGCCACGAGGGCGTTGATGTCGGGCGTGAAGCCCAAGCGCATCATGGCCCAGAGCCTGATGGGCAGGGTGCTGTCGGTGCCTGTCACCAGAAGGGTGATCAGGGTTTCATCAAATGACAGGGCGAAGCTCAGCACGCCGGCGCCGATCAGGGTGCTTTTGATATTGGGCAGGATGATGTGAATGAGGGTCTGCCCGGCGGAAGCCCCGAGATCGGTGGAGGCCTCGATGAGACTTGGCCCGATGGACTGGAGCCTGACCACAATGGTGCGGTAGGTGAGGGCCTGGACAAAAACTGTGTGGGCCGCAATCACGGTGAGTAGCGAACGGGGTATGCCAGTCTCGCGGAAGAAGATCAGCAGGGAAAGCCCGGTGATGATCGGCGGCATGAGAAACGGCAGATAGACGGCAAACTGCATGGCCTCGCGGCCCAGGGATTTGCCACCGCAATAATGGATGGCCAGCAGGGTGCCGAAGACGAGCGACAGGAAGGTGGCGGAGAAGCCGACGATGAAGGTGTTCTCCAAAGCGGTGAGGATGCCGTCATTGCCGGTGAGCTCGATGTAGGACGAGAGCGACGGATCGTTCCACTGCACCTCGCCATGGGCGAAGCTGAAGAAGGAAAACAGGATGGGCACGAGCAGGGGGCTGTAAAGCAGGAAGAAGACGAGTGCGGTCAAGGCCCACAGGATGCTGCTGGCGATGGTGGAGAGTCGCATCATGCCTGACGGTTCTCCAGGCGGCTGCCCAGCGCAATGACAGCAATGACGACTATGGCCAGGATGGTGGCAAGGGCGGCACCGAAGGGCCAATTGAAGGCCGTGCCGAACTGGCTGTAAACGATGCGTCCGAAGGTGAAGCCGCTTTGCCCGCCCACCATCTGCGGCGTCACGAAATCGCCAATGGCCAATACAAACACGAAGGTTGCCGCGGTCGTGATGCCGGGTAGGCTGAGGGGCAAGACAATGCGCGTGAAGGTTTGCAGGCCCGAGGCGCCGAGATCGCTTGAGGCTTCAATGAGATTGCGCGGGATGCGCTCCAGCGAGAGGAAGATCGGCAGGATGGCAAAGGGGATCAGCAGGATGGTGAGGGTGAGCAGCACGGCGTTGAGATTGAAGACGAACAGGGTGAGCGGTTCATTGATCAAGCCGGTCCATAGCAGGAAGCGATTCAGGAAGCCGGTGCCGCCGAGAATGCTGCGGATGGCGTAGATCTTGATGATGTAGCTCATCAGCAGCGGCACCAGCACCATGAGAAGAACAAAATAACGGCGCCTGCCCTTGAGATTGGCGAGAAGGAAGGCCACCGGAAAGCCGATCAGCGTGGACAGCAGGGCGACGGCTAGACACAACAGGCTGGTCTTCCACAGGATGGGCAGAAAGATCGCATCGGTGAAGAAGCGCTTGTAATTCGCCATGCTGAAATCGGCAACGATCTGGCCGTGCTCCATCCGGAAGAAACTGTAGGCAAGAAAGCTCAGCAACGGGGCGATGATGAAGACGAGCGGCAGACCATAGGCCAAAGCCGCCAAAGCGCGGGGCCAGAAGCCTGTTCTCGCAGTACCGACAAAGATCATCACAAACCCAGCCTGTGTAAAATGGGAAGCCCGGCCAGATTGATGGCCGGGCCCCGCTTTGGCAATCGATCACACTCAGGGCTGGGCTTTGATCTCGTTCCAGAGATCGGAGCGCTTGGTTGGATCCTCGACGAAGTCGAGCCAGACGAGCTTGTCGTTGGCGCCGGCGCTGCCGGTTTCAGCAACGGTATTGCCGAAGCCGGTGCGTTCGGAAAGCTGCTGGCCGATTTTCTTCTGGAGCAGGAAGTTCACCCAGGCCTCGGCCAGGTCAACATCCTGAACGCCGCTGGTCATCGCCCAGGTGTCGAGCCAGGCAAGGGCGCCTTCCTTGGGATTGACGTATTCGATGTTGGCGCCAGCATCCTTCATGGCCTTGACCTGCTGTTGGCCGTAGTTGGCCCAGATCAGCGCCACGTCATTGGTCTTGTAAAGCTGCAGTGCTTCATCGGGCGTGGTGTAGAAGCTCAGGACATTGCCCTTGAGGGCAATCAGCTTCTCCTTGATCTTGCCCATCTGCTCCTCGGTGAGATGGAAGGGGTCCTCGATGCCCATGGTGAGCGCCGTGAAGGAGAAATTATGCTCGCCATTGTCATAGGCAAGAATCTTACCCTTGTATTTGGGGTCCCAGAATATCTCGAACGTGTCAGGCGGCGGGCTCACCTTGTCCTTGTCATAGATGATGCCGATGGAATCAAAGCAGAAGGGGATTGAGTGCACCTTGCCATCGCGCATGACGCCCTTCACCTTCGAAAGATCCTGAAACCTCGGTAGAACCTCTTTCTGGTTGGGAAGCTTCGAAAGGTCATGGGGGGTGGTGAGGCCGCCGTCGATGTAGCGCTGGAGCTGGGCGGTATTCACCGCGAAGACGTCAAAGTCCTTGCCTTCGCTGCCCTTGATCTTGGCCCAGATCTCGTCGTCGGTTCCGATGAAGACGACATTGGCCTTGGCTCCGGTCTGGTTCTGGAACTCCTTGACCCAGTCATCATCGGCATAGCCCTGCCAGGCCATGACGCGCAGTTCCTTGGCCGCAAAGGCGCGGCTGGAACCCAGAATGGCTGGCGCTGTCAGGGCGATGCCCAGGGCCGTACGTCTCGTTACTTTCCTTGTCATCAACGTCTCCTCCATGTTGTTATGTTTTGCGTCATCAAACCCAGCCGCCATCCACGATATAGTTTTGCGAAGTGCACATGCGGCTGTCGTCGGAAGCGAGAAAAAGCACCATGCGGGCAATATCGGCGGGATAGAGCCGTTCACTCAGGCACTGGCGCTCATTGATCTGGCGCTCGCCCGCAGCATCGAGCCAGAGTTTCATTTGCCGTTCGGTCATCACCCAGCCGGGAAGCACGCAGTTCACCCGGATTTTTTCCGGGCCGAGTTCGCGGGCCAGAGCCCGGGTCAAGCCGCCGACGGCGGCTTTGGCGGTGACATAGGCGGGGCAATCCGCATCGCCCACCAGCCAGGTGATCGAACCGAGATTGATGATCGATCCGCCGCCTGAGTCACGCATGAGGGGACGCACGGCCTGGGCGGCAAAGAACTGGTGGCGCAGGTTCACCTGCATGCGGTTATCCCAGTATTCAACCGAGACATCTCCGGTTTTGTGACGGTCATCATTGCCGGCATTATTCACCAGCACTTTGATTGGCCCCTGGCGTTGACCGGTTTCGGCAATGGCCAGTTTCAAAGCTTCGATGTCGCGCAGGTCACAATGAATATAGTGCGGCGCGGTAAGGCTGCGGCTCTTCAAGCGTGCAACCAGGGCTAGCGAAGCCTCGTCGGCGATATCGGCAAAGGAGACCCTGGCGCCCTGCTGGCAGAAATGCTCGACCAGGCTTTCGCCGATGCCGCTGCCACCTCCGGTGATAAAAACGCTGCGATCCTCCAGGCTTGGAAATACCGCCGGTTTCTCGATAACGCCATTCATCGCACGGACCACCCAGGAGCAAAGACCGGATGTTGATGCGGCCACCGGACAGTGTCAAGAGATGGCCCATATCAACGGATTTTTTGATGTGCAGAGCTACCCTGCAGCCTTGCCGGTTGACTTCAAGCGGCTGTGGAATAGGCTGCCCGGACCGCAGGAGGGACTGGCCCATGAACATTGAATTGAAGAACAGCAATTACCGCAACGACTCAATTCTTCTTGGCTTCAGCGATCTTAAACGGCTCAAGACCGAGCGGCCCCTGGTCTTCGAACGCGGCAAGGGCATCTTCATCTATGATGAGAACGGCAAGGACTACATTGAGTCAGTGTCTTGCTTCTATTGCGTCTCCCTCGGCTTCAGCGAGGAACGGCTGGTTGAAGCCGCCACCAAGCAACTGAAGACGCTGCCCATGTATTCGTCGGCGATCCACCGCACGGTGCCGGCCGTCTTGGAACTGACTGAACGGCTTGCGGCACTTTCGCCAGTCAAGAACCCCCGTATTTATTTTTCCACCACAGGTTCCGAGGCCGTCGATCACCTGATGAAGTTCATGTGGTACGGCAATGGTTTCGCGGGCGAGCCGCAACGCCGGAAGATGATTTCGCGCCGGGCAAGCTACCACGGTTCGACCATTGCCACTTCGGCACTCGGCGGTTCCCAGGATCTGCATGACAGCTTTGGAATTCCGATGGGGTTTTCGCTGCAGGTCAGCCATCCGAGTTGGCCCAATGCGGCGCTGCCAGGCGAAGACGAAGAGGGCTTTACTGACCGGCTTGCCGCCGAATTGGAGGAGACCATCATTGCTGCCGGCCCCGAGACAATAGGTGCCATGATTGCCGAGCCTATGTCGGTTTCGGCGGGCATGTTTCCGCCGCCCGCCAGTTATTTTCCAAAGATCACCAGAGTGCTGCGCAAATACGGCATCCAGCTGTTCGTTGACGAAGTGGTGACCGGCTTTGGCCGCTCGGGCCGCATGTGGGCGACGGAAGCGATGGGCCTTGAGCCCGATTGCATGACCTGCGCCAAGGGAATTTCCGGCGCTTACATGCCGATTGCCGGTATCGTCATGGGCGAGGAGTTCAACCGCCGTCTCGACATCGGCAATGAACAGAAAGGCTGGTTCGCCCATGGGGCGACCCATCACGCCCATGTGGTTTCCGCCGCCGTGGCGCTCGAAGTGCTCAACATCTTCGAGGAGCGCGATATTCTTGGCCATGTCAGGCGCATGATGCCCCATTGGAACAGGATGCTTGATAGCCTGCTCGACCACCCGCTGGTCGTGGGCAACCGGAAATGGGGCCTGGCCGGCGCAGTTGAAGTTGCCTATCCGGGTGAAGGCAGGGCGGGGCCTGCCGGAAGCCTCAAGGTCGGCGGTGTTACCAAGGATGTCTATGAAGCGGGATTGCAGGAAGGCGTCATCGTGCGGCCTTTGGCGGGCTGCTTCGTCATGGCCCCGCCGCTGATCATCACCGAAGCCGAAATCACCGAGCTTGGACGCCGGGTGCGGGCAGCACTTGACCGGGCGCTGGCCAACAGCGGCAAGTAACCGGGTCACTGGGGCCATCATCAATCTTCCTTCCTGATGACTATGACATGGTTTTCTGTCTAAGTTCACCGCCATACGGGAGTATGTGTGATGGACGAATTGAACTGGCTGAATGCGGCTAAGCTTTCCAAGGGCTATGCCAGGAAGAAGTTTTCACCGGTCGATGTGGCGAAGTCCTGCTTGGGGCAGATTGCCAGGCATGATGGCGCGATCAATGCCATGTGCCATGTGGAAGAAGCATCCGCCCTCGCCCAGGCCAAGGCCAGCGCGGCGCGGTGGAAAAAGGGCGACCAGCTGAGCCCGATCGACGGGATTCCGGTGTTGATCAAGGACCTGCTGCTGGTCAAGGGCTGGCCCACCTTGCGGGGCTCGAAGACAGTTTCGCGCGATCAGGCCTGGGACCAGGATGCGCCTTCGGTGGCGCGGCTGCGCGAGGCGGGCGCGGTATTCCTCGGGGCCACCACCACACCGGAATTCGGCTGGAAGGGTGTGACCGACTCGCCGCTCACCGGCATCACACGCAACCCATGGGATTTGAGCAAGACTCCCGGCGGCTCATCGGGCGGCTCGGCTGCGGCGATTGCGGCGGGCTATGGGCCCTTGTCGCTGGGTACCGATGGTGGCGGCTCCATCCGCATCCCCGCGGGCTTCAGCGGCGTCTATGGATTGAAGCCGTCCTTCGGGCGGGTGCCGGCCTTCCCGCTGTCGCCCTTCGGTACGGTGGCCCATGTGGGGCCGATGACGCGGACGGTGGAAGATTCCGCCCTGATGATGAACGAGATCGCCAGGCCCGATGCACGCGACTGGACCTCGCTGCCCTACGAGGCGCGGGACTATACGAAGAAGCTGGGCAAGGGCATTGAAGGCATGAAGATCGCCTTCAGCGCCGCGCTTGGCTATGTCGAGGTCGATGCGGAAATTGCCAAGGCGGTCAAAAAGGCATTGAAAGTTCTGGAAGAACTTGGGGCCGAGGTGACGCAAATCGATCCGGGCTTTGTCGACCCGGGGCCGGTCTTCAAGGTGCTCTGGTGGTCAGGTGCGCGGGCACTCCTTGGCAAATTGCCCGACGAAAAGAAGGCGCTGCTTGATCCTTCGTTGGCGGAAGTTGTGGCGCAGTCTCTCACGATCACGCCGGAGGATTATTTCGACGCGGTGCGCGCGAGGGGCGTTCTGGGTTCGCAGATGCGGGTGTTCATGGAGCGCTATGACCTACTGGTCACGCCGACCTTGCCGATTGCGGCCTTCGGGGCAGGGCTGATGTCGCCTGCCGATGAGGGCAATTCAAAATGGGTGTACTGGACGCCGTTTTCCTATCCCTTCAACCTCACGCAACAGCCCGCGGCCAGTGTGCCTTGCGGCTTCACCAAGGCGGGCCTGCCGATCGGCCTGCACCTCGTGGGGAAGATGTTTGATGACCGCACGGTGTTGCGCGCGTCGAAGGCTTATGAGGATGCGACTGAGTGGGGGGAGAAGCGGCCGAAGATGAAGTAAAGTGGCTGCCGTTCCTGAACACTTATAGAACCATGCGCCTCGCTCCAAGCGCTGATTTCC
>JBAVOA010000382.1:0-2079 GCA_049691635.1 Aestuariivirga sp.
GTCCATATCCCCGTTTTTTCCTGCCATTCCTTTGACCAGGCCACAGTCAGCGACGGTGAATAGCGCCAGGAGCCGGAATACCAATAACCGGTCAGGGCGCTGCTGGCTTGGATGCGGGTAGAATCAAACTTCGTCCCGCCACCGTTCACATCCGTCGCAAAGTCCGTCCCCAGGACATTGGCGGAGAACACCAGGTTGTCGGTCAGCGAAAGCCCCATGTAGACACCGCCGCCCCAGCCGTCAGTTTCCTGGGTTGGTGGCGGAGCCCCGCCAGCTTTCATGTCCGACGTCTCGTAGGTGCCCACGACACCCAGAACGAGTCGATCCGACACCTTGTAGTCAGCGCCAGCAACAAGATTGACCAGCGACCCGTCCAAGTCACTCAGGGCCGAGGTGTCATCAAGCCAACTGTATTTTCCATCGCTCCAGACATTCCACATCGTTGTGGCTGCCGGAGCCGCGGCATCGGCCGTCGGAGCAATCGTAATTCTGCCGTCGCCATAGAGCCGTTCGGCAATATCGCGAGCGCCAGGGAGTTCAAGACCAGCAGGGTCAGTCCTATCGGGGCCTAGATCGAACTGATTCACAATGATATTTCTGATTGAAGTTGAGGTGTTGAGCAGCGCCTGACGGTTGATCAGCGGCTTGGCGCAACCGGTTATTTCGGTATCAAGTGAATCAAAAAAGTCCAATGTCTTACAATTCAGCACGGGCGCCGGAGTCGATTGAGCCCGGACTTCGCTGCCGCTGGCCGCACTCACCAGCAAAATGGCTGCCGCTATTGCCCTCGCCCGCATCATGCCCCCGAATTCTCCGTCCGCCCTGAGCCATATCACAAAGGCAAGCCCCTAAGCCAGCCGCTTCACTCGGCGGCAACAAGGCGATTTGATTGGGTTTCGATGGCAGCAAGCCCCCGGCGCAGGACATCAAGTCCAGCCCCTGGAAGATGGCTTTGCTCGGAGAGGATTTGGCGCCAAAGGCGCCCGCCGGGCTGGCCATGGAACAGGCCAAGCATGTGGCGCGTCATTTTTGAAAGCCAGACACCGCCGCGCAATTGCTCTTCTATATAGGGGAACATGCGCAGCACGGCCTCGGTGCGGCTCGTCAGCGGATTTTGGGCGCCAAAAAACATCCGGTCCACATCGGCCAGAATCCACGGCGTGTGATAGGTAGCGCGGCCTAGCATGACCCCGTCAAGCTCCTGCATTTCGCTCAGTGCGGATTCAAGCGTGGCCAGCCCGCCGTTCAGGATGATGCGGAGATGGGGGAAATCCGCCTTGAGCTGATGAACGCGCGCATAGTTGAGTGGCGGAATCTCCCGGTTCTCCTTCGGACTCAGGCCCTTGAGCCAGGCCTTGCGGGCGTGAATAATGAAGGTATTACAGCCCGTTGCGGCAATAGTCGCAACAAAACGGTCAAGTGCCTCGTTCTCATCCTGGTCGTCAATACCGATCCGGCATTTCACGGTGACGCGAATTTTGACGGCCTCCCGCATGGCCGCAATGCAATCTGCCACAAGCTGGGCTTCAGCCATCAGGCAGGCCCCGAAGCGACCCTCCTGGACCCGGTCGGAAGGGCAGCCGACATTCAGGTTGATTTCCGCGTAGCCGTAGTCTTCGCCCACCCGGGCGGCATCCGCCAGCATGGCGGGATCGCTGCCGCCAAGCTGCAAAGCCAAGGGCTGCTCAATGGGATCAAAGCCCAACAAGCGCTGCCGATCGCCATGGCGGATAGCCTGGGCGGTCACCATTTCCGTGTAGAGCAAGGCATGGCGCGACAGATGCCGGTGGAAGACGCGGCAATGCCGGTCGGTCCAGTCCATCATGGGAGCACAGCAAAATCTATGCGCCGAAAATTGTGTTTTCGCGATCATCAAACCTATTTTTCCTGGCTCACTGCACACATAACGCACACGGAACGATGTGTCACTGAACACGCTCCTTATAGACCACCCCCTCCTCACTTCTCAATTGGAAAAGCCGTGAATTGCAATGCATGACTATGCACGTAGGCGCACGAATTGTCTTCTTCGAGATAAATTCGGCTAACCCCTTTATGTCGCCTCATGAGCGATGGGTG
>JBAVOA010000383.1:0-2736 GCA_049691635.1 Aestuariivirga sp.
GCATTTCCATCCGGGCAAGATGCTGAGTAAGGAATGGAAAGAGCGTTGCCTGGAACAGGTCCAGTCGGGCTTGAGCCAATTGGAGAAGAACTGCGGCACGCCGTGGTTCTCCGACCTGCACATGAGCCAGGCCGATGTTACCATCGGCTGCATGATCGGCTATCTGAAACTGCGCCTGCCCGAGGCCTTTCCGGCCAAAAGTTTCCCAAAGCTCCATGGCCTGTCGCTCCACTGCGAAATGCGCGAGGAATTTGTGAAGTCCCGCATCTCTCCCGATGAGACCATGCCGAAGGCTCACTAGCGTGGACGCCAAGACCATTGTGGATTTTTGGACATTGGCAGGTCCCGGGCGCTGGTTCACCAGGGATGCGGCTTTCGACGGCGCGCTTTCCGTTCGTTTCGGCGAAGCGCTGCGGCAGGCGCGGGCAGGCGCCTGCGATCACTGGTGCGAAACAGCGGAAGGCGCCCTGGGGCTGGTCATTCTGCTCGATCAGGTCTCGCGCAACACACATCGCGGCAGTCCACTCGCCTTTGCCGCCGATGCCAGGGCGCTGGCATTGGCGAAATTGTCGGTGGGCCGGAGCTATCATCACATGCTGCCGGGGCCTCTCGCCCAATGGCTCATCATGCCGTTCGAACATGCCGAGGACATGGACG
This sequence comes from Aestuariivirga sp., assembly GCA_049691635.1. Lineage (GTDB taxonomy): Bacteria > Pseudomonadota > Alphaproteobacteria > Rhizobiales > Aestuariivirgaceae > Aestuariivirga. The sequence goes on from JBAVOA010000383.1 coordinate 658, forward strand.
CGCAGGAGCGCTGCGTCGCCCTGTTTGAAACCATGGGCCTGACTGAGATGATTCATTATGCCAAGATCCACCTGGACATCATCGCCCGTTTCGGGAGGTTTCCGCACCGCAACGCCGTTCTTGGGCGCGCCTCAACCCCGGCTGAAAAAGCCTTCCTGCAAGACGGCGGCTTTGCAGGTTAGTCGGCGCTTTCACTTCGGCATGGGAATGGCGGCACTCCCGCCGGGCACGGCATAGCCCTTCTGTACAGCCGGCCGTGCGGCGATTGCGAGATACCAGCGCTTCACGTGCGGATAATCATTCAGGTCGATGCGTTGCCATTCGTGGCGTGCGGCCCAGGGAAAGGTTGCCATGTCGGCAATTGAATAGTCGCCGGCCATGAATTCGTCTTTCCCCAATTGGATGTTGAGTACGCCATAGAGCCGCTTGGCTTCGGCTGCGAACCATTCCTCAGCAAAGGGCGCCTTGCCGGGATTATAATGCAGGTAGGCATGGGCGCGTCCCAGCATGGGGCCAAAATTTCCCATCTGCCACATCAACCACTCATGGATCCTGAGGCGCGTATCCGGCTCCCTGGCGTAGAACTTGCCCGTCTTGTCACCGAGATACATGAAAATGGCGCCGGATTCGAAGACGGACTGATTATTGTCCGTGTCGACGATGGCCGGGATCTTGTTGTTGGGCGAGATCTTCAGGAAGTCCGGCGCAAATTGCTCGTCCTTGCCGATGTCGATGGGGTGCACCGCATAGGCGAGGCCCATTTCCTCAAGGGCGATTGAAATCTTCCGGCCGTTGGGCGTGCTCCACGTGTAAAGTTCGATGGTCATAGCAGGTCCAGCCCTCCGGCCTTTTGCATGTCACTTTCGAGATCGGTGATACGCTCATAGGCCTCTGGGCGAAGCACGGAGTGGCCACCCAGGAAGAGCTGCTCACGGCATTCTTGTAGTTCCGAATCCGCGAAGGCAGCAACCAGCCCTTTCCGCATGGCTTCAATGTTGCCGCTGCGCGTGACATAGGGAAGCCCCGGAACCATGGGCGAGCGCGCGATTTCAACCAGTCCTTCCAGATAGTCTGGCCGGTAACGCCTGGCCATGGCCACGCAGATTGCATCTATGGCACAGACGTCGGCCTGGCCATCGCGCACCGCGATCATGGAATTGACGTGGCTGCCGCTTTCGCTGGCTTTTGCAAAGAATTTACCCTCTGTGGCAAATGGGGCGAAAGCCAGTTTCAGCGCCAGCATGCCGGACATGGAATCCGCATTGTTCACGGCGGCCACGCCGCCCCGGAATGCCTCCAAAGGCTGGTTAACCCGCGCAAAAATGAAGCTGCAGTAATTCGCCTCTTCGCAACCCGGCACCGCGTAATGCGGCGTGGCAACATATTTCAGCAAGCCCTTGAACTCATGGGTGAATGGATAGCCGCAGGTCTGGCTGAAGACGAGGTCGTGGCGGTGCCAAGGGGCGAAATGGTCGGTGTTGCGGTCAAGGCCTGCGGCTATGCCGAGATGTCTCGAAAGTCCGCGCCACCACAGGTCCGTGGCATCACGCACTTCGGGCCAGTCATACATGGGCAAAGATGCTATCATGGGATGGTGGGAATCCTTGAGGCTTGAACAATGCCACAAAGCCCAATAATTGGTGAACATGCAACACCCGACCGAGATCGCGGCCGCCCGGCCCTCCCAAATCGAATGGCCAACGGTCATCCTGATCGGCTTGACCTACGCGGCGCTGGCGATGCTCATGTGGTTTTATTATGCCATGCCCTTCTGGGTGATCATGCCACTGGCCGGCTACCTCATCGCCTTGCACGGATCATTGCAACACGAGGTTCTGCATGGCCATCCGACGCGCAATGCGGCTCTCAATGAATTGCTGGTGGCGGTCAACTTCAGCTTCTGGTTTCCCTACCGGCGCTACCGCAAGCTGCATCTGATCCATCACAATGACGAGAACCTGACTGATCCCGTGCTGGATCCGGAATCCTATTACCTGCTGCCCGAGGAATGGGCGAAACTGCCCGCCCCCCTCAAGCAGCTCTACACCATCAATAATACGCTCGCGGGCCGTATGGTTC
>JBAVOA010000384.1:0-1590 GCA_049691635.1 Aestuariivirga sp.
GTTTGGCCACAACCTTAAAATCCGGGTATTTTTCCAGGACCTTCATGATACCGGCATATTGATAGAGGCTTGAGGCATTGACCTGGTCACCCTGCACCAGGCCGATCTGCTTGGACGAACTGGCACCGCAGGCCTTGACGGCGGCTTCAGCTTCAAGCTGGCCAAGGCGGTTCCAGTCACTGCCAATGAAGGCATCGGCCGCGTAGTTCGCTGGGTTGTCAATTAGCACGACATAAATGCCGGCTTCCTGGGCCTTCTTGAACAGCTTCACGTAGGAGTTCAGATCAGGCGCATGCACCACCAGAACATTTGGCTTTGGATCGGACGCGATGGCATCGGTGATAGCCTGCGCGCCAGCTTCCACGCTCCAGTTCGGATCGCGGGTTTCGAATGTGCCGCCCCAGGCTTCAACTTCGCGTTTCAGGTAGGCCGCCCAGCCCTGCGCCAGATCAAAACCCATGGCCATCGGAACCAGCACAACCCGCTTGCCGTTAAGGGCCTGCGTATAGGCCGCAGGGCCTGGATCATCATCGGCAAACGCCGGTGCTGCCAGCGCCAGCATTGAAACACCAATCAGACTTGCAGCAATGTTCTTCCAGTTCATGTTCGCGTCTCCTGTTAGATGGTTTCTTATATGTCGCCCTGTTGGGCCGTCTGTTCATCGCGGGGGTTCAGCAGGCTATCAACGATAATGGCAATGAGCAGGATCGTTGACTTGATAAGGTTCTGGTAGATGTTCGAGATGTCAAGAATGGTCATCGCATTGAGCATGATACCGATAAGCATGGCTCCGACAATGACATTGCGCATGCCGCCGCGTCCGCCATTAAGGCCAATGCCGCCGATCACCACCACGAGAATGATATCGTAGAGCACGGGCTGGTTCACGATGCGGGTATTGATGCTATGGATGCTGGCCGCCGTGAGCAGGCCCGCCGCAAGTGCCAGAAGGGCGGAAATCCCATAGCGCAGCAACACCATGGGGCGCACCGGAATGCCCATGTTGCGCGCTGCCAGGTAGTTGTCGCCCATGAAATAAACATAGCGGCCCCATTTGGTGTAGCGCAGAAACAGGTAGGCCGCAAAAGCCAGCCCGGCAAAAATGAAGACTTCCGAGGGAATACCAAAGAGGCGGGCGCCGCCAAGGATTTCAAGCCAATGGCCGCTGGGCACCGGTACGGCATCCTGCGTGATCAGCTGGGAGCGGACATAGCCGAACACGAACAGGCCGCTGGCGAGGGTGGCAAAAATCGGCGGCACATCCGCATAGGCAATGAGAAATCCGTTCACCAGGCCAATCAGCAGAACGCCGCCAACGACAAGGGCAAGTGCCACCCATCCTGCGGTGCCATCGTTCAGCATCTGCAAGTACCAGGCGGCAGACATCGCCATGATGGAGACAGCCGCCAGATCAATTCCCCGTCCGATGATCACGATTGCCATGCCAACGGCGAGAATGCCAAGCACCGAAACACTGCGCACGATTGAAATCAGGTTGTTGGCGGCCAGAAAGCCGGGAAGGAAAACGGCAGCGGAAACAAACAACACCACGGCCAGAGCCAGAACGATTTGCTCCTGGCTCCACACCCG
>JBAVOA010000385.1:0-2508 GCA_049691635.1 Aestuariivirga sp.
GCGCTATGGCAAGTGGGGCACGCCTGAAAACCAGGCCATGCTTGCGGGCAAGGAAAGTTTGGATAAGATCGCGGCGCGGGCCCTCAAGTCCGGCCTTGACCCCCAGCCCACATCCGGCCGCCAGGAATATCTCGAAGGACTGTTGAACACTTACATTTAAAGGGGAGTAACCATGGCAACGAACATCAAGGGCCCGGCGGTTTTTCTGGCGCAATTTGCCGGCGACACAGCGCCCTTCAATTCCTTTGACAGCATCAGCAAATGGGCCGCCTCGCTAGGCTACAAGGGGGTGCAGATCCCGAGCTGGGACGGGCGGATGATCGACCTGAAAAAGGCGGCCGAGTCCAAAACCTATTGCGATGAGCTGAACGGCATCGCCAAGAAGAATGGTGTTGCCATCACCGAGCTTTCAACCCATTTGCAGGGCCAGCTCGTGGCGGTGCATCCGGTTTACGGCGAGGCCTTCGACGCCTTTGCCCCCGCCGCTTTCCACGGCAAGAACAAAGAGCGCCAGCAATGGGCGGTGGAGCAGGTGAAGCATGCGGCCAAGGCCTCGCGCAATCTGGGCCTCGATGCGACGGTATCGTTTCCCGGCGCCCTGTGCTGGCCCTTCCTCTATGGCTGGCCGCCGCGCCCGCCCGGCCTGATCGAGGAAGGCTTCGATGAATTGGCGAGACGCTGGAAGCCGATCCTTGATGTCTATGAAGAGCACGGGGTTGACGTGGGCTTTGAGCTGCACCCTGGCGAGGACGTGATGGACGGCGTCACCTTCGAGATGTTCCTCGAGCGTCTCAAGGGCCACAAGCGCTGCATGATCAATTATGATCCCTCGCATTTCGTGCTGCAGCAGCTCGACTATCTGGACTTCATCGACATCTACCATGAACGCATCTGCGCCTTCCATGTGAAGGACGCGGAGTTCAATCCAAACGGGCGGCAGGGCGTCTATTCGGGCTTCCAGCCCTGGATCAAGCGGGCCGGCCGCTTCCGCTCGCTGGGCGATGGCCAAGTGGATTTCGGCGCCATCTTCTCCAAACTCGCGGCCTATGATTATGGCTCATGGGCGGTGCTGGAATGGGAATGCTGCATCAAGGATTCGGTGCAGGGTGCGATGGAGGGAGCTCCCTTTATCGACAGCCACATTATCAAGGTCACGGAAAAATCATTCGACGACTTTGTCGGCGGGGCTGCCGACACCGCCAAGATCAAGCGCATTCTCGGCATCTGAGGGGACGATCACATGGTTTCGGGAATGAATGAGAAGAACACGGGCCGCATCCGGCTTGGCATGGTGGGCGGCGGCCAGGGGGCTTTCATCGGCGCAGTGCACCGCCTCGCCGCACGGATGGATGACCACTATGTCTTCGTTGCGGGCGTCCTCTCGGCCGATGCGGCAAAGGCCAAAGCATCGGGTGAGGAACTTGGTCTTGCACCGGATCGCATCTACACGGATTTCCGCGAGATGGCGAAGGCTGAAGCCAAGCGCGCCGACGGCATCGAAGCTGTCTCCATCGTCACGCCGAACCACATGCATTTCCCGGCCGCCAAGGCCTTCATCGAAGCGGGCATCCATGTGATCTGCGACAAGCCCCTGTCGCTCAATCTGAAGGAGGCCCTGGCGCTTGAAAAGCTGCTGGCGAAGAACAAGAATGTGGTCTTCGCCCTCACCCATAATTATTCCGGCTATCCGATGATCCGCCAGGCGCGGGCCATGGTGGCGGCCGGCGAGCTTGGCGACATCCGCATCGTGCAGGGTGAATATCCGCAGGACTGGCTCACCACCGATATCGAAAAATCCGGGCAGAAGCAGGCGGCCTGGCGCACGGACCCGAGCAAGACCGGGGCTGGCGGCTGCGTCGGCGACATCGGCACCCACACCTATCAGCTGGGCTGCTTCGTCTCGGGCTTGAAGCTCGATGAACTGTCGGCTGATCTCACGACGTTCGTGAAGGGCCGCCGGGTCGATGACAATGTCAATGTGATGCTGCGCTACAAGGGCGGGGCCAAGGGCATGATCTGGGCCAGCCAGGTGGCGCCCGGCCATGAGAACGGCCTGAAGATCCGGGTTTACGGCACCAAGGGCGGACTGGAATGGGTGCAGGCCGACCCGAACTATCTCTGGTACACGCCCTTTGGCGAGCCCAAGCGCCTGATCACCCGTGGCGGGGCAGGCTCCAATGCGGCAGCTGCCCGGGTGACGCGCGTTCCCCCGGGGCACCCGGAGGGCTACCTCGAGGGCTTCGCCAATATCTACACGGAAGTGGCGCAAACCATCAAAGCCAAGCGGGCGGGAAAGAAGCCGGACAAGGACGTCACCTTCCCCGGCATAGAAGACGGCGTGGCGGGAATGGCCTTCATTGAAGCTTGCGTGAAGTCATCGCTTAAAAATGGGAAGTGGACGAAGGTTTGAGTCGGAAGTGTCAGGCGGCAGACTGAGGCTGGTTCGAAGTGTCGTTCAAGCTTTGAGGCAAACTATAGGAAACGCTCTACCGTTGCCTGATCCGGGGC
>JBAVOA010000386.1:0-2636 GCA_049691635.1 Aestuariivirga sp.
CCAGGGCACGCCCCATTGCCACACGCTGGCGCTGTCCTCCCGAGAGTTGGCCGGGCTTGCGTTCGAGAAACGGATCGATATGCAGGAGTTCGCTTACCTGCCTCAGGGCACGCTCCTGTTCCTCGGCGGGAATACCCCGTGTCTCCATGCCAAAAGTGACATTCTTGTGGACCGTCTTGGTCGGATAAAGGGCATAGGACTGAAATACCATTGCGATATTGCGGTCCTTGGGGGGAATCTCGTTGACCAGCCTGTCCCCGATGAAGATATTGCCGCTCGACAATGTCTCAAGGCCGGCGACGAGATTGAGCAAGGTCGACTTGCCGCAACCCGAAGGACCAACCAGAACGACGAACTCCCCCTCGTTGAATTCAATGTCAACGCCCTTGATGACTTCTGTTGCTCCAAACTTCTTCCAGACTTTCTCAAGGCGGACATTGCTCATCGCGTTAACCTTTCAACGCACCGGCGGCAAGACCCCGCACGAAGTATTTCCCGGCGACGACATAGACGAAAAGGGTGGGAAGGGCCGCGAGAATTGCTGCGGCCATGTCGACGTTATATTCCTTCACGCCCGTTGATGTATTGACGATATTGTTGAGGGCAACGGTAACCGGATTGCTGTCGCCGACGGTAAAGGCAATGCCAAAGAGGAAATCGTTCCATATCTGAGTGAACTGCCAGATGACAGTTACAACGATCGCGGGTGGGGCCATCGGCAGCATCACATGGAAGAAGATGCGGAAGAAACCTGCACCGTCGATCTTGGCCGCCTGAACGATACCGTCAGACACGCCGATGAAGAAATTGCGAAAATAGAGTGTTGTGAAAGCCAGGCCGTAGATAGTGTGGACTAGGACCAAGCCAGTGACAGATCCCGCGAGACCCAAAAGCCCGAGGGTGCGCGCCATCGGCAGCAAAACCACCTGGAACGGAATGAACGCCCCGAACAGCATGAGCGCAAATATCGTATCTGCGCCACGAAACCGCCACTTGGTCAGAGCATAGCCATTCACCGCACCGAGGGTGGTGGAGATCAGCACCGCCGGAACCACCATGGCCACCGAATTCCACATGTAGGGTCGCAGGCCGTTGCAACGGACGCCGACGCAGGCCGATTGCCAAGCCTTCGCCCAGGCATCGAAACTGGGATTCCGGGGCAGGCTGAGCAGGGATCCGCCACGAATCTCATCCAGGGACTTCAACGAAGTCGCCACCATGACGAAGAGCGGAAAGAGATAGTAGAAGACAAAGAGCCCGAGCACGAAGAACAGCAGAAGGCGCAGCAGGCGGTTGCGCAGGCCGGTTGGCCTGACGATGCCATCGACTGCCTTTCTGGTCATCTGCCGGTTCTCCGCAATTCGGAATAGAGATACGGCACGATGATTGCGACAACGGTGACCAGCATCATGACGGCGCTCGCTGCGGCCTCGCCCAGTTCGCTGCGCTGGAAGGCGAATGAATACATAAAAGTGGCAGGCATATCGGTGGCATAGCCGGGGCCGCCGCCGGTCAGCGCCATGACCAGATCGAAGCTCTTGATGGCAAGATGCGCAAGTATGATGAACGCCGAAAGGAAGACCGGGCGGACCATTGGCAAGACGATGCTGGAGTAGGTCCGGATCGGCCCTGCTCCATCGATCGCCGCCGCCTTGAGAATCTCGTCATCGACGGACCTCAATCCGGCAAGGAACAAGGCCATCACGTAGCCCGACGATTGCCACACGCCGGCGATCACCACCGTATAAACGGCCATGTGCGGATTGACCAACCAGTCAAAACGGAAATTCTCAAAGCCCCATCCCCGAATGACGTGCTCAAGCCCGAGGCCTGGATTCAATATCCATTTCCACGCCGTCCCGGTCACGATGAAGGAAAGCGCCATAGGGTAGAGGTAGATCGCCCGAATGGTACCTTCGATCCTGATCCGCTGATCAAGAAGAATGGCAAGCAGAATTCCGATCGCCGTGCATCCCAACATGAAAAGGCTGGTGAAGATGAAGAGGTTGGTGAGAGCTACATACCAGCGCGGCGTGTCCCACAGCCGCTCGTATTGGATAACACCTGCGAATTGATAGTTGGGAAGGACAGCTGATCTGGTTAAGGAAATATAAATGGTCCAGGCTATGAAGCCGTAGACGAAAAAAAGGCTTACCGCGAAGAGCGGTGACACGACCAGCTTTGGAAGATGACGATCAAGCCATTGCACAGGCGTTTGTCTGGTTGTCATCGTGACCACATGAGGCGTTTGCAGGGGGACCAGGGCAGGAGCACGAAGCGCCGGCCCCGGTCCAAATGTCACTATGGTCTTCAGCGCTGAGCGCGCTTGACCCCTTCTGCCAACGCCTTGACCGCGTCAGCAGAACTCATGTCGCTGTTGAAGAAATTGGTAACGACATCGAGAAATTCGCCGCGGATCGTGCGGGGAATGGCCATTTCATGCGCCATGCTGGGCACCAAGGAATTGGCCTTGATCGCGGCGCCCAGATCATCATGCGATTTCACGGCGCAGGCATCGAACTTGTCCATCGGAACGTCGATCCGCGCCGGGATCGATCCCTTCGCCAGATTGAACGTCTCCTGGAATGCGGGAGACATGATTTCGCTGGCGAGAACTTTTTGCCCCTCCAGGCGAT
>JBAVOA010000387.1:0-7100 GCA_049691635.1 Aestuariivirga sp.
TTCAGGTCACCCTTTCGGCAAAGAGCGACCGGACCCGCAGCAGCCACGAGATTGCCCTTGAACTGCGTGAAAAATTGAAGGGCCTCGACTTGCCTGCGGGAACAGTTGTGAAAACCGTTGAACCTCCGCCTGGGCCTCCGGTTCTGGCTACCCTGCTGGCGGAAATTTATGGTCCCACCCCCGAAGTTCGCCGCGCCACGGCTGCAAAGGTGCGGGAGGCATTTGCCCTGGTGCCTTTCGTGGTTGATATTGATGACAGTTTTGGAACCCAGGCGCCCCGGGTGCGGATTGCCATCGACCAGGACAATCTGGAATACCAGAAGGTGGAGGAGCGCGACGTCTATGATACCCTGCAATCGCTCTATGCCCGCAATACCGTGGGCTATTCGCATCGGGGCGGCGGACGCCAGCCCATTCCGATCACGCTTGGCCTGGCGCGGTCCGACAAGGTCATCGGTGAGCGCGCCATGACAACGCCGGTGCCTGCCAACGCCCTGCCGGGCGACCGCGGCGTGGTGGAGTTGGGCGATGTGGTGAGCGTGAGCCACGAACTCTCGTCATTTCCGATCTTCCGTCACAATGGCAAGCCCGCTGAAATGGTTACAGCGGAACTGGCGGGGAGCTACGAGGCGCCGGTCTATGGCATGATAGAGGTAGGGCGCGCCCTTGACCGGGTGGATTGGACCGGGTTGCAGCGCCCGGAGGTCAGCCTGCATGGCCAGCCCGAAGACGAATCGAAGCCCGTTTTGCTCTGGGATGGCGAGTGGGAAGTCACCTGGGTGACTTTCCGCGACATGGGGGCCGCCTTCATGGTCGCCCTTCTCGGCATCTATATTCTAGTGGTGGCCCAGTTTGGATCCTTCAAGCTGCCCTTGGTCATCCTGACGCCCATTCCGCTGACGCTGATCGGCATCATGTTTGGCCACTGGGTGTTCAACGCACCCTTCACCGCAACCTCGATGATCGGTTTCATTGCCCTGGCCGGCATCATTGTGCGCAACTCCATTCTGCTGGTGGATTTCATCCGCGGCGCCAGAACGCCGGAGCGGCCGCTGGTTGACGTGTTGCTGGAGGCGGGCGCCATCCGCTTCAAGCCAATCCTGCTGACGGCGATTGCCGCCATGATTGGCGCTGTTGTCATCCTTGCCGACCCGATTTTTCAGGGACTGGCCATCTCGCTGCTCTTTGGCCTTGCCTCGTCAACGGCGCTCACCGTTCTGGTAATCCCCGCCATCTATGTGGCACTCCGAAGGTAGGGCGCCTGCGGCTCAAGTCGCCTTGGGCTTGATGCAAGTCAATGCCCGGGCGGCGCCCCATAATATATGCTGAAAAACGATGCATGGCTTTTAATTGCATATATATGTATATTCAGTAATATCGATATAACAAATAGTGGCGCAGGCCGGGAACCGGTGCAATGCCACCGCCAGAACAGGAGAAGGTCATGGCCCACGTTGTTGTCCTCGGCGCCGGATTGGGCGGCGCCATTATGGCATATGAGATGAAGGCGCAGTTGCGGCCGGAAGATACGCTGACGGTCATCACCAAGGATCCCAAGTACCATTTCGTTCCCTCCAACCCTTGGGTTGCGGTGGGCTGGCGGACGCGCGATGCCGTCCAGGTCGATCTCGCGCCGGTCTTTGCCAAGAAGGGCATCAACTTCAAACCCGTCGCGGCCAAAAAACTTCTGGCCGATAGCAACATGATTGAACTTGAGGATGGAACCTCGGTCAATTACGATTTTCTCATCATCGCGACAGGGCCGGAACTGGCCTTTGATGAAATTGAAGGGCTCGGTCCCAATTGCTTTACCCAATCCATCTGCCATGTTGACCATGCCGAGAAGGCAGGTGAAGCATTCGAGGCTTTCTGCAAGAACCCCGGCCCCATTATCGTAGGGGCGGTACAGGGGGCGTCGTGCTTCGGCCCCGCCTATGAATTCACCTTCATTCTGGAGACCGAACTGCGCCGCCGCAAGATCCGTGACCGCGTGCCCATGACCTTTGTGACTTCGGAACCCTATATCGGCCACCTCGGCCTCGACGGGGTGGGCGACACCAAGGGCCTGCTGGAGAGCGAAATGCGCGAGCACCACATCAAGTGGTTGACCAGCACGCGGGTGAAAAAGGTTGAGGCGGGCAAGATGACCGTCGAGGAGATCGCCGACGATGGCGCAGTGAAATCCACGAAGGAACTGCCGTTTTCCTTTTCCATGATGCTGCCGGCTTTCCGTGGCATTGCGGCGGTGCGCGACATCGCTGGGCTCACCAACCCCCGCGGCTTCATCCTGATCGACAAGCACCAGCGTAACCCGAAATATGGCAACATCTTTGCGGTGGGCGTCTGTGTTGCGATCCCTCCAATGGGCCCGACGCCGGTTCCCTGCGGTGTGCCAAAAACCGGGTTCATGATTGAGTCGATGGTGACGGCAGCGGCACTGAATATTGGCCTGGTTTTGCGTGGTGAAGAACCTAGGCATCAGGGCACATGGAACGCCGTTTGCCTGGCCGACTTCGGCGATTCCGGTGTGGCCTTCGTGGCCCAGCCGCAGATTCCGCCACGCAATGTCAACTGGTCGTCATCGGGCAAATGGGTTCACACGGCCAAGGTCGCCTTCGAAAAATATTTCCTGCACAAAATGCGCCAGGGAACCAGCGAAACCCTCTATGAAAAAGCAATGATGGAGATGCTGGGAATCGACAAGCTCAAGTCTGTGACGTGAATTTATGCTTCTTAGAAAAAGTCTGAAAACTTAGGCTCCGATGGCACAACCAAATCGCAGCGCGCGGCTATTTATGGCAAGACCGGGGCCGGCGGACAGCACGAATTTGAACTGCTCATCCGTGATCTCACCCCGCCGGTCAAGCTAGCCAGGACACAAGCCAACGCCGTGCCGGCATGATGCCTTGGAAAGCTTCGGACCAGGTGCCGTCAGTCCAGTCGGCAGCCCAGGCGGCGACGGAAATAAAGCGCTCGTTCCGCGCGGTGAATGCCGAGATGGATTTCATTCCCACCTTCGCTCACCTCGCCTTGCAAGTCCGCCAAGGGCGAAGTGCGGAGATCGTACTCGGGGGATTTGAACTGGCGAGGCCAGATCAGAAATTGCCCATCCGGGAACTTGCCACCCTTGTTTGGCTTTCACCGTTGGTTATTTTGACCATACAGCAAAGGACTGCGGCGGAATCGACCGCGTGCCAAAGACCAATTTTGCTTCCTTGGGCGCCTTCCAAGAAACCTCACCGTAGTTGAAGGCAAAGACCAGTTCGCCCCTGCTCCGCAGGCGAATGTGGCCCGGCAGCACTTTGATCTTGAGGTGTGCCGCTTGGCAAACATGCGCCATGACTGAAACAAGGAGTTTTTCATCCGGTACGCAGGCAAGATAATGGTGCCGCCCGTTTGCTGTAAGGGCAGCGTCGCCATTCGGAAACCTGGCCAAAACATTTGCACTGGTTTCAATGTATTCGCGCCATTTCTCTGCCGAGCCATTGACGATGCCTTTTACGGCAAATGAAATATTTGGGCGCAGGGATGAAACCTGGGTAACGCGTGCGCCAGTCAACTCGCGCAGGGGACCAGGCGGCAAACCGCCAGAAATTGCCATATGCCTTGTCTTGGAACCCGAACGGGGCCCGTAAAGGATGACGGCTTTGCTGCTTGAAAATGCCTGAAGTGCGCTATCTGAAACGTGGAGCAGGGGTGGAACGATGACCAGCTTGTAACCATCCAGTGACACGCCAGGCGGAACGAAGTCCACGTCTTGCCCGAGGCTGCGCAAGGCTGCGTAAAAACGGAAGGCAATGCTGTGATATGAAAAATCAGCACCTTGCGGCTGAATGTCGGTCATCCAAGAAGATTCATAGTCATAGACGATTGCGACGGACGCCGTGAGGGTATTGGGAAGTTGACCGATTTCCGCCAGTTCCCGGCCTGCCTGCGCCGCTTCAAGGCCACCCGCCGATAGTTCGTGCAGGCCAGGCAAGTTCAGTCCTGCATGCATCTGCTCTTGTGCGGAGGTGGCCTGCCGCCAGCGGAAGTAGCTGACCACTTCGGCACCATGGGCCAATGCTTCCCACGTCCACAACCGGATCATTCCAGGCTTCGGCACGGGGTTCCAAGGCGCCCAGTTTACCGGTCCCGGCTGCTGTTCCATGACCCAGAAGCGGCCCCGGCCCACGCCGCGATAGAGGTCGTGATGAAACGGCGCAATGTCCGGGTGGGACGTTTCCGCCCAGCGGGCGCGCTCGTCTTCGCTGAACGGGAATCTTTCGACAAATCCAATGGGGTAGGAATCCCACGAACTCAAATCGAGATCTTCTCCCACGCGCCAGTGATCAAATTCATTGAAGAAGCCCATGAAGTTGTGGGTGATCCAGCGCCCAGGGGAATGTTCACGGATGATTTCACATTGCATCATGTTGTAGGCTGCCACCTGCGAGGACTGGAACCGCCAGAAATCCAATCGCGCGGCTGGATTTGCTTCTGTCACGGTAAGGTTTGGCAGGGACACTTCATCAAAGTCTTGCAGGTCCATCGACCAGAAGACGTTGCCCCAAGCCTCGTTCAACTGGTCCGTCGTCTGGTAGTTTTGGCAGAGCCAGCTCCGGAAGGCTTTCAAATCTTGCGGTCCCCAGGACAGGACAGTGTTGTGGCACCCGAACTCATTGTCCGTTTGCCAGCCGACAACGGCCGGATGTCGACCATATCGCTTGGCCATGATTTCAACGATCCGCCGGCTTTCCTGGACATAGATGTCCGACGAGAACGTGTAATGGCGGCGTGAACCATGCCCACGGGGCCTGCCTTCAATGTCGACTGGGGCGATTTCGGGAAACTCATCCATGAGCCATTTGGGCGGCGTGGCAGTTGGCGTTCCCAGCACGATATTCAGCCCGGCTTTGGCAAGCACATCGATCGCGCGGTCTAGCCAGTCCCAGGCGAATGCGCCGCGTTTCGGCTCCATGCGCGACCAGGCAAACTCGCCGATGCGGACAAATTTGATGCCCATGTCGCGCATGCGCTGGGCGTCTTTGGCCCACCATTCTTCCGGCCAATGCTCGGGATAGTAACAGACGCCGAGCATTACTTTGTCAAATCCCCATTGAGAATGGTCATGCCCTTGTCATCAAACAGGTGGCAGGCCTTGGCCGGAAGTCCAATCGTCAAAGAACTGCCCGTTTTTGCCGAAGCCAATCCATCGGCCTTTACGGAAATGTCGCTGCCGTCCGGCAGCGATACATAGAACATGGTTTCAGACCCGAGGTATTCCGCCAACCGTAACTCGCCCTTCAACTGGGCATCGCCTGCGGCACTTGCCAGCATGTGTTCCGGCCGGATGCCGAGGGTCACACTCTGCCTGCCGGAAACCTTTGCATTTTGGCCAGCCAGGTTGATCGCGCTGCCGCCTGGCAGTGTCACGTCAATCGTGCCAGCCTTGCCGGGGTTCGCAGTCGCCTTGATGAAATTCATTTTTGGCGAGCCGATAAAGCCGGCCACAAACGTATTGCGCGGACGGTGGTAGAGTTCAAGCGGTGAACCCACCTGCTCAACGATGCCCGCATGCAGTACCACGATCTTGTCGGCCATGGTCATGGCTTCCACCTGGTCATGGGTCACGTAGATCATCGTAGCGCCGAGGTCCTGATGCAGTTTGCCAATCTCGATACGCATTTGAACGCGCAGGTTTGCATCAAGGTTTGATAGGGGTTCATCAAAAAGGAAAACCTGCGGTTCGCGCACGATGGCGCGGCCGATGGCGACACGCTGGCGCTGGCCACCCGAAAGCTGCGATGGCTTGCGCTGCATGAGGGGACCAAGCTGCAGCATATCTGCCGCACGCTTTGTTCGCTGTTCAATTTCCGATTGGTTATGGCCTGTCATTTTTAAGCCAAAACCGATATTCTGCTCCACTGTCATGTGGGGATAAAGCGCATAGGACTGAAACACCATCGCCACTCCACGGTCAGCAGGCCCCACCGACGTCATGTCCTGGTCGCCGATCTTGAGCACGCCAGAAGAAATGTCCTCGAGACCGGCAATCATGCGGAGCAGGGTTGATTTGCCACAGCCTGACGGGCCGACGAACACGCAGAACTCGCCGTCTCCCACATCCAGGTCCACACCCTTGATAACGGAAACATCTCCAAATTGCTTCTTCACATTGCGCAAGGTGACATTGGCCATGGGCTTATTCCTTTACCGTTCTGATTTCGAGAAGAATGGCTGACTCCGGATATAGCTGGGGAACGGGAATGCCGTGGCCGGCAAGCCAGTCCCCGGAACCTATTTGCTTGCCGGAGAGAAAATCAAGCTGTGATCGGATGGAGCGTGCAAAGGGCGTCGCAACCGGGCCGATAAGCCTTACGCTGAACATTCCAGCACCGCGACCGATTGGCAACCGCAGTGGCGCGGGCTGTTCATGGCGGGGATGCGTGGCCTGTGCCACGGCAACAATAAGGTGTTCGTGGCCCGAGTCATCGTCAAGTCTCAGCCCAAACACGTGCCGCCCGTCAACAATGGGCTGGTCAAAACTCCTCGCAAGGGGCGAATGCAAAACGCTGCGCAATGATTTATGCAACGAAATCCAGCCCGCGAGTTCATCACGCTCGCCCTGGCTCAAAGCCGAGGGGTCTAGCTCAATCCCGAAATGGCCAAAGAAGGCGACAATGGCGCGGAAAGCTAGAGTATGGCGCCGCTCCGTCTGGTGGTTGGGCGAAGCGGAGATATGGCAGCCCATGATTTCAGGTGGAAGGAAGCGCCGCGCGCCGCGCTGAATTGTAAGGCGTTCCAGTGCATCCGTGCAATCCGATATCCAGACGCGGTGGGCATGTTCGAGGACACCATAGTCAGCCCGGCCGCCGCCCGAGGCGCAACTTTCAATTTCCAGATCTGGGTGGGCCTTGCGGATCCGGTCCATGAGCGCATAGACCGCGCGCGTCTGCTGCGAGGTCTTCGCCCGGCCGTCTGCCCCGCCCACATGGGTGAGGTCGCGGTTCATATCCCATTTAATATAGGAGATAGCGCAATTGCGCAGAACGTCATTGATACACGCGAACAAATATTCACTTACTTCGCTGCGGGTGAGATCAAGCACCAACTGGTTG
>JBAVOA010000388.1:0-4930 GCA_049691635.1 Aestuariivirga sp.
AGAAAAAGGGGTAGCTCCAGGCCGGCATTCAGGATGTAATCTGGCATTTTTCCTCACGGGTTGCCGTTACTTACGGGGGGCCGTGGCTGATGCGAAATTGAAAAACGCCCACAGGCCTAATAAAAGCTTGGCCCATGGCCCAGACCATTGTTGTTGCCGCCCTTTACAAGTTTGTCACGCTCACTGACTACATCGCACTCAAGTCACCTCTCCTGGCGGCCATGAAGGCGCATGGGGTGAAGGGCACAGTGCTCCTGGCAGAGGAGGGCATCAATGGCACGGTCAGCGGCAGCCGCGAGGCCATCGACGGGTTCCTGCGGGTGCTCAAGGCAGATAACCGCTTTGCCGACATTGACCACAAGGAATCCTTTTGTGACGAGAATCCGTTCTACCGCAGCAAGGTGAAGCTGAAGAAGGAGATTGTTACCATCGGTGTGGCCGGCGTTGATCCCAGCAGGCAGGTCGGCACCTATGTCATGCCTGCGGACTGGAATGCCCTGATTGCCGACCCCGACGTTCTGCTCATCGATACGCGCAATGACTATGAAGTGGCGCTTGGCACCTTTGAAGGGGCGGCTGATCCCAGGACGACGAGCTTCGGGGAGTTTCCGAAATTTGTGGGTGCTCATCTTGATCCGGCGAAGCATCAGAAAGTTGCGATGTTCTGCACCGGCGGCATCCGCTGCGAGAAGGCCTCGAGCTACCTGCAGTCCCAAGGCTTTCGCGAGGTCTATCATTTGAAGGGCGGCATTCTCAAATATCTTGAGGTGGTTCCCAGGGAACAAAGCAAGTGGCAGGGCGAATGCTTCGTTTTCGACCATCGCGTGGCGGTGGGTCAGGGTCTGGTGCCCACCGCACTTGAAATGTGCCACGGCTGCCGCATGCCGTTGGATCCTGGCGACAAGGATTCCGAATTTTATGAAGAAGGGGTGAGCTGCCCCAAATGCTTCGCAACGCTGAGCGAAAAATCCAAGGCCTCGGCGCGAGAACGGCAGAAGCAAATTAACCTGGCGAAGAAGCGGAATCAGCGCAAGCCAATAGGCAACTGACTACCGCTTCTTCTTTTTCCAGGCGGCTTTCTTTTCCTTGAAGGCTGGCCTGTCGCCTTCGGGTTTTGGTGTTGCGGCACCTTCGAATTTTGGTTTGTCGCCGCTGGCAAAAGGCTTCTTGCCTTTGTAACCCGTGCCTTCAAACTTTGGCTTATCGCCGCCGGCGAATGGTTTCTTGCCTTTGTAGCCACCACCTTCAAACTTTGGTTTGCCGTCATCCGCAAAGGGCTTCTTGCCCTTGTAGCCGGTGCCATCAAACTTCGGTTTGTCGCCCGCCTCATGGGGTTTGCGGTCTTCATAGCGCGCCGCTTCCGCCTCGTGCCTGGGCTTGAAGTTTGGCTTGCGGTCGGGATTGCGCGAAGGCCGGTTGATTTCCGGATTGCCCACCAGCAGCTCGATCTTCACATCCTCGTCGTCGGCCACCCGGCTGGCGATTGAAAAACGATCAACCACCGCGTTGGCGATTTCAAATCTTGTCTCATTGTCGGTGATGCGGATGGCACCGATATCGGCCTTCACCACCTTGCCGCGCCGGCAGATCATCGGCAGCAGCCATTTGGGATCGGCGTTGTTCTTGCGGCCGATATCCAGGCGAAACCATGTGAAGTTGCTGGGCGCGCTGGCATGGGCCTCGCGGCGCGCGGGCTTGGCTTCGCGGAACTCGCGGCCTGGGCCCGGATCAAAGACATCCTCCGCGGCGGGCAGCCTGCTGCGGTAGACCCGCACCAGGGCTGCAGCAATTTCCTCGGGTGAACGCATGGCCAAGACCGCGCGGGCCATTTCCAGATCTTCTTCTGTGCTGATCTCGGTGAGCATGGGGTCCTGCAGCATGCGCTGCTGGTCAAGCTTGCGGATGTCCTCGGCCAAAGGCGGTCCGCTCCATGACGGATTCACTTTTGCCGCCGCCAGCATCTGTTCGGCTTTCCGGCGGCGCGACAGCGGCACGAGGACAACACTCACGCCCTTCTTCCCCGCACGTCCCGTGCGGCCGCTGCGGTGCTGCAGAATTTCCGCGTCATTGGGCAAATCCGCATGGATGACAAGGCCGAGGTTCGGCAGATCGATGCCGCGGGCCGCAACATCGGTTGCCACACAGACGCGGGCCCTGCCATCGCGGAGCGCCTGCAAGGCGTGGTTGCGTTCGCCCTGGCTCAATTCGCCGGAGAGATAGACGGCAGCGAAGCCACGTTCCAGCAATGTTGCATGGAGATGGCGCACATGGTCACGGGTGTTGCAGAACACGATGGTGCTTTGCGCCTCGACAAAGCGCAACACATTGACCACCGCATGTTCCACCTCATTG
Organism: Aestuariivirga sp.; assembly: GCA_049691635.1. GTDB lineage: Bacteria > Pseudomonadota > Alphaproteobacteria > Rhizobiales > Aestuariivirgaceae > Aestuariivirga. The sequence goes on from JBAVOA010000388.1 coordinate 2,353, forward strand.
GGGGCCACGCGCATGGCGCGGTATTCGATGTCGGCATGGGCGCGTTCGCCGCCTGAAGCTTCAATGCGCAGGGAATTGCGCTGATAGCGCTTGGCGAGATTGGCGATGGTCTTCGGCATGGTGGCGGAAAACAGCAGGGTGCGCCGTTCGGCGGGAGTTGCCTCGAGAATGAATTCGAGGTCTTCACGGAAACCGAGGTCGAGCATTTCATCGGCCTCATCGAGCACCACCGCCTTAAGGTCTGTGATGTTCAAGACGCCGCGCTCGAGATGGTCGCGCAGGCGCCCCGGTGTGCCGACAATAATGTGGGCGCCGTCATTCAGCCGCCGCCGTTCGCGCTTGGGGTCCATGCCGCCGACGCAGGAGAGGATGCGGGCACCTGTATAATGGTAGAGCCATTCCAGCTCACGCTCCACCTGCATGGCCAGTTCACGGGTGGGGGCCACGATAAGGGCCATGGGCGAGGCTTCCTGGGGAAAGCGTTCGGCTTCGCCCAGAAGGGTGGTGGCAATGGCCAGGCCATAGGCCACGGTCTTGCCCGAGCCGGTCTGGGCCGAAACGACGAGGTCGCGACCCTCGGCCCTGGCTTCGAGAACGGCAAGTTGAACCGGGGTCGGGTCTTCATATTTGCGCTCAGCAAGAGCGCGCGCGAACGGGGCAGGGGTCTGGGGAAAGGCCAATTTGCGGGGTACTTTTCTAACGGAGTTGCGGGGCCAGCGAGTGGGATTTCACATCGCCGATGCGCCATTTGGGCCGCTCTTAGAGCAAGTCTCCGGAAAACACCATCGCTGGTGTTTGCGTGCATTTCTAATAAGATAAACGCAAGAGTTGGAAATCAGTCAAAATTGTGGCCTTACTGGCGGACCCAGGACGTCTCATCGTTTGCGAGGTGCGCCATGCCAATGCCCCGGCCCAAGAATATCATCGTTCTTTCCGACGGTACGGGAAATAGTTCGGCCCAGATTTTCAAGACCAATGTCTGGCGCACCTATGAGGCACTGGACCTTTCGGATCCGGACAAACAGATTGCCTATTATGATGACGGCGTAGGAACCTCCACCTTCCGGCCGTTGGCCCTTGTGACGGGCGCTGTTGGCTTTGGCCTGTCGCGCAATGTGCGCCAACTCTATGCCTTCCTGTGCCGGAACTATAATCCGGGTGACCGCATCTATGGCTTTGGTTTCAGCCGCGGGGCTTTCACTATCCGGATTCTCGCCGGTTTCGTTGCCAAGATGGGACTTCTCAAGGGCAATGCCTTCTCGGGCGAGCGGGACCTTCGGCAGAAAACGACATGGCTTTACCGGGTCTACCGCAAGCATCATAGCGGCGACGGCATTACGCCGCCCTTGGCCTGGGCAATCCGCGGGCTGCGAGACTTGCTGCCCTACCAGGCGATGGACAAGGAAAATTATCGAAATTCACTCGACCAAGAGGTCAAAATCGATTTCCTCGGCCTCTGGGATACGGTGGACGCCTACGGACTGCCAATCGATGAAATGACGAAGGGATGGGACAATTTCGTCTGGCCGCTCTCCATGCGCAACTATGATCTCTCAGACAAAATCATAAGGGCGGTGCATGCCCTGAGCCTGGACGACGAGAGGAACTCGTTTCATCCTCTGTTGTGGAATGAAATCAGTGATGAAGGAAATTCGTCTACTATCAATCCCATACGGCAGCAAGGCACTGCCAAGAACATTGCTGATGAAACGCTCACGCAGGTCTGGTTTGCCGGAATGCATTCAAATGTGGGCGGCGGTTATGCCGATGATTTCCTGTCCTATGTTCCCTTGAATTTCGTCTTGGGCCAGCTTGGAAAGAAGGTTTTGTTCAACAAGCTGAAACTTGCTGAGTACGCAAAGGCGGCGCGCACGGCTGGCGTCATGCATGATTCGCGGAAGGGCTTGCAATCCTATTACCGCCTCCTGCCGCGGAAGCTCGTCAAACTCTTGAATACGAGCCGAAGGCGCTTTGGCTGGCTGCCGGGTACCAAGCTTAAGATGAATATCATCAAAGCCAATGTCGTGGAGATCAAGCGGCCCAAGATCCATCACAGTGTCTTTGACCGCATCAAGGCGACGGCCTATTCACCGATTGTACTGCCCGCCTACTATGCCGAGGTTGCGGCTAATGGCGCGATACTTGAACTCGGCACAAACACATTTGAAACCTCCGAGAAGGCCAAGGCTCGAACGAAGGCGCAGGAACGGGTGTGGGACGTCGTCTGGTGGCGGCGGATCACTTACTTTGCGACACTTTTTGTCACCTTTGTCCTGGCCCTGTTGCCATGGATCAAGTCCGTTCCAAGTCTGACCAATCTAAAATCTCCTCTGGTCGAATTGGATTCCGGGAAATGCATCGATTCCATGTTCTGCTTCCTGGCGGGAATTCCAAAGCTGTTAGGGGTATTTCTGCCATCATTTGCAGCAAGGTGGATTGAGACCTTCAGTGCCAATCCCGGAGTGTTTGGAGTCCTGGCGTTTGCCATTGCTATGCTAATGCTTCTTGGCAAATGGCTCGATGACAAGATTCATGATCGTATGACCGCCATCTGGCACCACACCGCGCCGCTTACGAC
>JBAVOA010000389.1:0-2081 GCA_049691635.1 Aestuariivirga sp.
CTTCAACACGGTCTGACTTCAGAAGGCCGGCAACAAAGTCAGGCAGGCGCAGCCCGGCCTTGACCTTGGCCTCGAGAGCTGCTTCGGCGGCGCGCACGCCGACCAGTTTCGCGGCAACAATGGTCGCCACCTGCCTTGGCACGACAACCACGCCGTCCCTGTCACCCACCACAATATCGCCAGGCGCCACTGCCACGCCGCCCATGATAATGGGCAGGCCAACCGTGCCTGGGCCATTGCGCGCCGGTGAGTTGGGTGAAATGCCAGCGGCATAGACGGGCAGGCCCACCGCCAGAATTCCCGCTGCGTCGCGCACGGTGCCTTCGGTGACGATGGCCACAACCCCGCAATTCTTTGCCATGCCAACCACAAGATCTCCAATAACAGCAGCGGCGCGGTGGCCATGTGTTGCCACGACAATGACATCGCCGGGTTTAACCGCATCAAGTGCGCCGAAGACCGCTAAGTTGTCGGCCGGGCCTGCATCACAGGTCATGGCAATGCCGCAGAAACCGGGCATGGCAGCGTCCAATGGTTTGACTTGCCAGTCCAGCGCCCCGCTGCCGCCCATCGCGTCCACCAGGTGACCGGTAGCAACACCTTGCAACGCGGCGACCGCTTCGGGAGAAGGGCGCTCGAAGCAGCGTTTGATTTTGAGAATAGGCGGGTCAGTGATCATATGGGTCGCCTTTCGAGTCCTTGATCCGTTCGCGTTTCCCGCAACGTTACCTACGCGCCATTGTTGGGTCTACACTTATGCTGGCCCGCATGCATATAATGCAGGGGCGTTCCATGGGGAGTTCGGATGGGTGAAGGCTGGCGTCAGCGTTGCTATAGCATTGAAGCCATGCGCAGCAAAGCCAAGCGTATGCTGCCTCGTCCGGTCTATGATTTTGTCGATGGTGGGGCGGAGGACGAGTGGACGTTGCGCCGTAACGAAACGGGTTTCCATGATATCGGCCTGTTGCCACGGCCACTGAATGGGTCGGCAGAACGTGATTTGTCCATTACACTGTTTGGTCACCTCCTGTCGATGCCGGTGATAATCGGGCCAACCGGGCTTGCCGGGCTGATGTGGCCAAAGGGCGAGGTTGCGGCGGCCAATGCGGCAGCGTCGGCAGGAACCGCCTACTGCCTCAGCCATGGCTCCGTTTGCAAGTTGGAGGATGTTCCCAGGAAAGATGGTGGGCCGCGCTGGATGCAGGTTTTCATTTACCGGGACCGGGGCTTCACCGAGGAACTCGCCAATCGCGCGGCGGCTTCCGGCTATGCCGCCCTTGTGCTGACGACTGACAATCAGGTGCTGGGCAACCGCGAGCGTGATATCCGGAATGGTTTCTCAATCCCGCCCAAATTCAAAGTGCTGGACATGCTGGCGATGGCCGGAAAGCTGCCGTGGCTTTTGCGGATGCGGCCAGAATTGTCGCGAATCACCTTTGGCAATTATGTCCGCGACGGTGAAATGATCGACATCGGTTCGCTTGCCAAGCGCATGTCGCAGCTGCTTGATCCGTCCATGTCGTGGAAGGACGTGGATTGGCTCCGGAAGATCTGGAAGGGCCCCTTGATCCTCAAAGGCATCCTGCACCCAGGTGAGGCCCGGGAGGCGGTGGCGCGCGGTGTTGACGGGGTTATCGTTTCAAATCATGGCGGACGGCAGCTTGATGGTGCGATATCAACAATCGAGGCATTGCCCGCAATTGTTGACGCGGTGGCAGGGAGAATTCCTGTCTTGCTGGATGGCGGCATCCGGCGCGGCTCCGAGGTGCTGAAAGCCCTGTGCCTTGGCGCTGCCTGCTGTCTCATCGCCCGTCCGCAGCTCTGGGGCCTGGCCGTTGCCGGAGAAGCCGGCGTGGTGCAGGTTCTCGACATTTTCCGCCGCGAGATTGACCGGAGCATGGCCCTCATGGGAGCCTCGCGCATTGCAGACCTTAAACCTGAATTGATAGAATGGAAAAAAGATGCCAAAATTCCCAATCGTTGACGGCCATGTCCACCTCTATGACGTGAAGCGCCTCAGCTATGGCTGGCTTGCCGGCGTGCCGAAGATCAACCGCACCTATGGGCTTGCGGATTTCCAC
>JBAVOA010000390.1:0-24033 GCA_049691635.1 Aestuariivirga sp.
GGATGGCAAGATGCCAAAGGACTGCAAGGTTGCCGTTATTGCAAAACCAAAGGCAAAGCCGGAAGATACCGCGTCTGCGACGAACTGACCCTGCGAGATTTTGCGCAGGGATGTGGGGGCGTACACTTGGTTAGGATTTGGCAATGACCTCACATGCCTATGATGAAATTCTCGCCGACGCCATCGGTAGATTGAAGTCTGAAGGCCGCTACCGCGAATTTGCTGATATTTGCCGGATCCGGGGCAGGTTTCCGCGTGCCCTTTATCGGGGGCAGGGGGCTCAACGCGAAGTCACCGTCTGGTGCTCCAATGACTATCTCGGCATGGGCCAGCATCCCGCCGTTCTCAAGGCCATGCACGAAGCCATTGATGACGTCGGGGCAGGCTCCGGCGGCACGCGAAATATCTCCGGCACCACCCATTACCACGTCGAACTCGAGCGGGAATTGGCTGATCTCCATGGCAAGGGCGCGGCGCTCCTGTTCAACTCCGGCTATATGGCCAATGAGGCCACACTCTCCTCACTCGTACGCGCCCTTCCAAACTGCATCGTATTGTCCGATGAACTGAATCACGCCTCCATGATTGAGGGCATCCGCCATGGCGGCGGCGAGAAGCTGATCTGGCGCCACAATGATCTCGCAGACCTCGAAACCAAGTTGAAGACACTGGCCGGGGACCGTCCAAAGCTGATCGCCTTTGAATCCGTCTATTCCATGGATGGCGACATTGCCCCGCTCAAGGAAATCTGCGCTCTTGCCAAGCGCTACGGCGCGCTGACCTATCTCGACGAAGTCCATGCCGTTGGCATGTATGGCCCACGCGGCGGCGGCATAGCCGAGCGTGAAGGCCTGCTTGATCAGATCGACATCATTGAAGGCACCCTTGCCAAGGCCTTTGGCCTCATGGGCGGCTATATTGCGGCCAATGCCACGATCATTGATGCCATCAGGTCTTTCGCCCCTGGCTTCATCTTCACCACATCAATAGCTCCTGCCATTGCCGCAGGGGCCACGGCGGCGATCCGCCATCTCAAGGCAAGCAGCCTAGAGCGGGAGTTACAAAGCAAGCATGCAAAGTTGCTGACGGCTTCCCTCAAGGCGCGGGGAATACCTGTAACTTACACCGAAAGCCACATCGTGCCTTTGATTGTGGGCGACCCCGTGAAATGCAAAGCCCTGACGGACAGGCTGCTCAGCGATTTTTCCATCTACGTGCAGCCGATCAATTTTCCCACGGTCCCCAAAGGCACCGAACGTCTGCGCCTCACGCCGGGCCCCCTTCACGGCGAGCTCGAAATCTCCAAACTGGTTGTTGCCATTGACCGGCTCTGGAGCGCGATGATGCTGCAACGGGCAGCCTGATTGGCGTATTTCTGACCATTCACGCCGTTTCTCCAGTGCCATTTTGGCTGCCGCCAGATAATACTGGACCCTCTCACGGCAATCGCTATTTTGCGGCCGAAACGCGGAATCAGGGCAGGGGATACTCATGGCCAAGAAAGCAATTAAGAAACAGGCTTCAAAGTCAAAGGTAAAGAAGGCCCCATTGTTCGCCGGCTTTTTTAAGGAAAAGCTCGCCAAAAGTGATCCCAAGGTCTCCAAGGCCATTGCCAATGAGCTCCAGCGTCAGCAGAATGAGATCGAACTGATCGCTTCGGAAAACATCGTCTCGCGTGCCGTGATGGAGGCCCAGGGTTCCATCATGACCAACAAGTATGCCGAAGGCTATCCCGGTCGCCGTTACTATGGGGGCTGCCAGTATGTGGACGTCTCCGAAAACCTTGCCATCGAGCGGGCATGCAGGCTGTTTGATTGCTCCTTTGCAAACGTCCAGCCCCACTCCGGCGCCCAGGCCAACCAGGCCGTATTCTTTGCCCTCCTGCAGCCCGGCGACACCTATATGGGCCTCGACCTTGCCTGCGGTGGGCATTTGACCCACGGCTCGCCGGTGAACCAGTCCGGCAAATGGTTCAAGGTCGCCCCCTATAAGGTGCGCGAGGACAATCACCAGATCGACTACGACGCGCTTGCCACGCAGGCCATGGAAGTGAAGCCAAAGCTCATCATCGCCGGAGGCTCCGGCTATCCGCGCTTTCTCGATTTCGCCCGTTTCCGGCAAATCGCTGACAGCGTGGGTGCCTATCTGATGGTGGACATGGCCCATATCGCGGGTCTGGTGGCAGGCGGCGTTCACCCCAATCCGCTGGAACATGCCCATGTCGTGACCACCACCACCCACAAGACCCTGCGCGGCCCCCGGGGCGGCATGATCTTGTCGCGCGATGAGGCCATCGGCAAGAAGATCAATTCCTCCGTGTTCCCCGGCCTCCAGGGCGGTCCGCTGGAACACGTCATCGCCGCCAAGGCCGTGGCCTTCGGCGAAGCGCTGCGCCCGGCCTTCAAGAAATATGCGGCTCAGGTTGTAGCCAATGCAAAGGCGCTGGCCGAGGCGATGACGGCAGGGGGCTGTGATCTTGTCTCCGGCGGCACCGACACCCACTTGATGCTGGTGGACCTCCGCAAGAAGGGATTGACCGGAAAGGCCTCTGAAGCAGCCCTTGGCCGTGCCTACATTACCTGCAACAAGAACGGCATTCCGTTTGACCCCGCCCCCTTCACCATTACTTCCGGGATCCGGCTGGGAACCCCGGCTGGAACCACACGCGGCTTCGGCGTGGCCGAGTTCAAGGAAGTGGGCGCTTTGATCATCGAGGTTCTCGATGGCCTTGCGAAGAATGGCGAAGCGGGCAATGTTAAGGAGGAAGCGGCGGTGAAACGCAAGGTTCTGGCCCTCACCAAACGCTTCCCGATCTATTCCTAAAGGAAGCCATGCGCTGCCCGTTTTGTAATAACGAAGAAACCCAAGTGAAGGATTCGCGCCCCAGTGAAGATGGGGCCGCAATCCGGCGCCGGCGTTATTGTCCCGATTGTGCGGGCCGCTTCACCACCTTTGAGCGCGTGCAGCTGCGCGAGCTCATGGTGGTTAAGAAAACCGGCAGGCGCGTCCCTTTTGACCGCGACAAGCTCATGCGCTCGGTCCAGATAGCGCTCCGCAAACGCCCGGTTGAGCCGGAGCGGATAGAGCGGATGGTTTCTGGCATTGTCCGCAGGCTGGAGAGTCTTGGCGAAAGCGAGATCAAGTCGGAGATGGTGGGCAAGCTCATCATGGAGGCGCTCAAGGCGCTCGATGACGTGGCCTATGTGCGTTTCGCTTCGGTCTACAAGAATTTCCGCGAAGCCAAGGATTTTGAAGAGCTGATTGGCGAACTCTCCAGCGACGAGGGCGAAGGCGAGCCGAAGTGAACGCCGATCTGCGCTGGATGGACTATGCCTTGCGCCTGGGGCGTCGCGCCCTTGGCACCACTGCCGAAAATCCATCGGTGGGCTGCATCATCGTCAAAGATAATGTTGTACTGGGCGTCGGCAGGACCCAACCCGGCGGCAGGCCCCATGCCGAAACCGAAGCCCTGAAGATGGCGGGAGAGGCCGCCAGGGGGGCGACAGCCTACGTCACCCTCGAACCCTGCGCCCACCACGGCCGCACCGGCCCCTGCGCCGAAGCCCTGGCAAAAGCAGGTGTCGTCCGCGTCGTGACCGCCGTCGAAGACCCGGACCCCCGCGTGTCCGGGGGCGGACATGCCATTCTGCGCAAGGCCGGTATCACCGTTGTAACCGGCATTCGCGCCGAACAGGCGAAACACGACCTCGCCGGCTTCCTCACGCGGATCGTCAAGAAGCGCCCCTATGTCACGCTAAAGATTGGCGTTTCCTCAGACGGTAAAATCGCCGCCGGGCCCAGGCAACGAACCGCAATTACCGGACAGCCAGCAAAATCCCGCGTCCACCTCATGCGCGCCCAGAATGACGCCATTCTGGTGGGCTTGAGTACAGTTTTGATCGATGACCCGGACCTGACCTGCCGCCTGCCGGGAATGGAAGCCCGTTCCCCCATTCGCATTGTTGCCGATACACGGCTTTCCATCCCGTCCAAGGCGAAACTCGTCAAAACCGCGGTAGACATCCCCGTCTGGATACTCTCCACCCGCAAGGGCGGGGTTAGTGCTGGCATTGAAGTGATCGATTGCCGTCAAACGCCAAATGGCTGGGTGGATTTCCTCGATGCACTGGAAAAGTTGGCGGAACGGGGCATCAATCGCCTCCTGGTTGAAGGTGGCTCCCATATTTCCCAGAGTTTTCTGGAGGCCGATTTAGTCGACGAAGTGCAGCTCTTTCAGAGCCCGCTGGTGATCGGTCCGCACGGCATTGACGCCATCGCTGAAACCCCGCTTTCCGAACTCGGGAAGCGGTTTCAAGTGACCCGCAAGGAAGTGCTTGGAAGCGATACTTTGACCGTCTATGAACGGCCCCATGTTCACCGGGATAGTCACTGATATTGGCGAAGTTGTCGGCATTGAGAAGCGCGGCGACACACGTTTGACCATTGTCACCGCCTATGATCCGGCAACCATAGCTGTTGGCGCATCAATCTCCTGTTCGGGCTGCTGCCTCACGGCCGTTGAAATGGGCAGGCTGCAGGACGGGCGTGGAACCTTTGCTGTGGAAGCCTCTGCCGAAACCCTGTCCAAGACCACGCTCGGAAACTGGAAGCTGGGCACCCGGGTCAATCTCGAACGCGCCCTCAAAATGGGTGATGAACTGGGCGGCCATATCGTCTCCGGCCATGTCGATGGCCTGGGTGAGATCATCTCCGTCGCGCCGGAAGGCGCCTCGCAACGCTTTCGCTTCAGGGTTCCAGACGACATTGCGCGCTTTATCGCCGTCAAAGGCTCGGTGACCATCGACGGAACATCGCTCACGGTTAACGAGGTCGAGCGCAATATTTTCGGCGTAAACATCATCCCCCACACCCAAGCGGTAACCTCATGGGGTCATACGCGTGTTGGCGATGCCGTTAACATTGAAATAGATATGCTGGCGCGCTATGTGGCGCGTCTTGCTGAGTTCGGGAAATCATGAAGGTCGAAAAGAAAAACACCACGCCTGGAAAACTGAAAGCCCGGCTTCTCATTCTTGAAGCGCGCTTCTACGCCGACCTGTGCGACGAACTCGTAAAGGGCGCGGTTGCCGCTATTGAGCGCAACCGGGCAACCTGGGATCGCTTGGTCGTGCCCGGCGCTCTCGAACTGCCTGGTGCCATTGCAATGGCGGAAGCGTCCAAACGTTACGACGGTTATGTGGCATTGGGCTGCGTGCTCCGCGGTGAAACAACGCATTATGAGATCGTCTCCGGGGAAAGCGCCCGTGGCCTGATGGATCTTTCCCTCAAGGGAGTTTGCATCGGCAACGGTATTCTCACCTGTGAGAATGAGGCGCAAGCCTGGGCGCGGGCGAAAATCTCTGAAGGCGACAAGGGCGGAGGTGCTGCCGAAGCGGCCCTTGCGATGATCCGCCACAAGCGCGCCATGACAAAGAAAACTTCGAGATGACAAGCAAACGTGCAAAGCCGGTTGAACGCAGTGCGGCACGCCTTGGTGCAGTACAGGCGCTCTATCAGATGGATTTGGCTGGCACTGATGTCGGCGAAACCCTTGCGCAGTTTTCGTCGCGCGCTTCGGGTGAAAACTTCGATGATGGCCAGTGCGGCGAAGCCGATTACAAGTTCCTGAAGGAAGTTGTCGATGGCACCGTGCGCGAGCAGGCAATCATCGACCCCACCGTCGATGCCATTCTCGACAAGGCCTGGCCCATTCACCGGCTGGATGCCACGGTGCGCGCCATTCTCCGGGCCGCCGCTTTTGAAATCATGTTTCTGGAAAAAGTGCCGACCCGCGTTTCCATCAGCGAATATCTGGATGTGGCCGGTGCCTTCTTTGGCGAAGAGGAACCCCGATTCATCAATGGTGTATTGAACACTCTGGCGCGCAATCGACGCCCGGGTGAGTTCGCCGCGTGACCGACGTAGCTCTTGCCAAACGCAACATTCTGTTGCTGGCAATTTCCCAGGCGCTCTACTCCTGCTGCGTGATCACCGTTTTTGCAACCGCCGGTTTGGTGGGGCTGATGCTGGCGCCAAGCCCCGGCTGGGCCACGACGCCCATCACGACATTCGTATTGGGATCGGCCATCACCACGATTCCTGCATCTTTGATGATGCAGCGCTTTGGTCGCGTACCTGTTTTTGTGGTTGGCGCCAGCGCCTGCGTGCTCGGAGCGGCAATAGCTGTTTATGCTATTTTCATCGCGAATTTTGCCCTGTTTTGCCTGGCCACGGCCCTGCAGGGCATGTTCCAGGCGACCAGCGGCTACTACCGTTTTGCCGCCGTGGAAGGTGCCACGACCGACCTGAAACCGATTGCAATTTCATGGGTTCTCGCCGGCGGGGTCGTCGCGGCAATCGCTGGAACCCTGGTTTCCAGCCAGACGGCGGACCTCTTTGCGCCTTTTACTTTTGCGGGCTCCTACCTTGCATCGTCATTCCTTGCTTTCGTGGCGATCCTTGTTCTGTTTCTGTTGAAACTTCCCAAACCAACCGTCGAGGAAATCAGCGGTGAGCGCAGGCCGTGGAGCGAACTGTTGCGCCAGCCGCGCCTGATCGTGGCCATGGCCACCGCCATCATCTCCTACGCCATGATGAACTTCATGATGACGGCAGCCCCCGTTGCGATGGTCGGCTGCGGCTTCACCAAGTTTGATGCGTCCTGGGTTTTGCAATGGCATGTGCTGGCCATGTTCGTACCGAGTTTTTTCACCGGCCACCTGATCAAGGCCTGGGGGCAGGAGAGGGTAATCGCCATCGGCATGGTTCTTTTGTTTGCCGCCGGTGTGGTCGCCATCTTCGACATCAAATTCGGAAATTTTGCCGTGGCACTCATCTTTCTTGGGCTTGGCTGGAATTTCGGCTTCATCGGCGGCACCACCATGCTGACGACAACATACACGCCAGCCGAGCGTGGCAAGGTGCAGGCGGCCAATGATTTTGGAATATCGGCCCTTATGGTCGTGGCCTCGTTCAGTTCGGGCAAGGTCCTCGATAGCTTTGGCTGGGGAGCCGTGAGTTCCGCCATGTTTCCGGCGGCGCTGCTGACACTGGCAATGATTGGCTGGCTTCTCACCCGGCCGAAAATGGCAAATATAAACCGGTAATACTGCCCATTGCTTCTTTTGGCCTGATTTGGCATATCCCAGCCATCAATCCGGGGCAGGGGACGGACGCAGGGATTCGCGTGTCTGGAATGTTTCGGGGCAACACAAACAAAAGGGTTAATTCATGACCTCCACACTCTGGCTCATTGTGCTCGCGGGCGCACTGTCCATCGTTTACGGCATTGTCACCACGCGCGGCCTTTTGGCCGCCGATGCGGGTTCAGCCCGCATGCAGGAAATTTCCGCCGCGGTGCGCGAAGGTGCCGCCGCCTATCTCAAGCGCCAGTATCAGACCATTGCCATGGTCGGCGCGGTCATTTTCGTCATCGCTTGGGTTTTGCTGGGGTCCTACTCGGCCATCGGCTTCCTGATCGGCGCCGTGCTTTCCGGCACTGCGGGCTTCATCGGCATGAACGTGTCGGTGCGCGCCAACGTGCGCGTCGCGCAAGCTGCAACCAAATCGCTCGCGGGTGGTCTGGACCTCGCCTTCAAGTCGGGCGCTGTGACCGGCCTTCTCGTGGCAGGCCTTGGCCTTCTTGGCGTGACGCTCTATTTCGGCTTCCTCACCGGCTCCATGGGCTTTGAGCCGACCAGCCGCACGGTGATCGATTCACTTGTGGCTCTTTCCTTCGGCGCTTCACTGATTTCAATCTTCGCCCGTCTCGGCGGCGGCATCTTTACCAAAGGTGCGGATGTCGGCGGCGACATGGTTGGCAAGGTTGAAGCGGGCATTCCCGAAGATGATCCGCGCAACCCCGCAACCATCGCCGACAACGTGGGCGACAACGTGGGCGATTGCGCCGGCATGGCCGCCGACCTGTTCGAAACCTATGTGGTCACAACCGTGGCCACCATGGTTCTCGCAGCCATCGTATTGCCGGATGCCATGAAGCTGGCCGGCATGGTTCTGCCGTTGGCCATCGGTGGCGCCTGCGTGATCACCTCGATCATCGGCTCCTACTTCGTGAAACTCGGCGCCAGCAACAACATCATGGGCGCGCTTTACAAGGGCATCATCGCAACCGGCGTCCTCTCGCTCATCGCGCTATACCCTGTCATCGCCTACATATTCGGCGGCATGGATGTGGCCCTCGGCAATGCCGACAAGGCCTTCACCCCCATGAGCCTGTTCTATTGCGGCATCGCGGGTCTGGTGATCACCGGTCTCATCATCTGGATCACCGAGTACTACACCGCAACCGGCAAGCGCCCGGTGAACTCCATTGCGGAAGCGTCAATCACCGGCCACGGCACGAACGTGATCCAGGGTCTTGCTGTTTCCATGGAAGCAACCGCAATTCCAGCCCTCATCATCATCGCGGGCATCATTGTCACCTTTAACCTCGCTGGCCTCTTCGGCATCGCCGTTGCGGTCACCACGATGCTGGCTCTGGCCGGCATGGTTGTCGCCCTCGACGCCTTCGGCCCCGTCACCGACAATGCCGGTGGCATTGCCGAAATGGCGGGCCTGCCCAAGGAAGTGCGCCACAACACCGACGCGCTGGACGCCGTGGGCAACACCACCAAGGCCGTCACCAAGGGCTATGCCATTGGTTCGGCGGGCCTTGGCGCTCTCGTGCTCTTTGCCGCCTACACACAGGATCTGAAGTTCTTCGCCGCCAATGCCGGCGCCGGAACCTTCTTTGAAGGCGTGAACGTCACCTTCGATCTCTCCAATCCTTACGTGGTTGTGGGCCTGATCTTCGGCGGCCTGCTGCCCTACCTCTTTGGCGGCATGTCGATGACGGCGGTTGGCCGTGCGGCCCAGTCCGTGGTGGTGGAAGTGCGCCGTCAGTTCAAGGAACGCCCCGGCATCATGAAGGGCACCGAAAAGCCCGATTATGCCCGCGCCGTGGACCTGCTCACCAAGGCGGCCATCAAGGAAATGATCATTCCTTCCATGCTGCCGGTGTTCTCGCCCATCCTTGTGTTCTACGTGATCTATTTGATTGCAGGTAAGGAAGCGGGCTTTGCGGCCCTCGGCGCCATGCTCATGGGCGTGATCGTCACCGGCCTCTTCGTGGCCATCTCCATGACCGCCGGCGGCGGCGCCTGGGACAATGCCAAGAAGTCCTTCGAGGACGGCTTTGTGGATTCAAAGGGCGTGAAGCACCTGAAGGGCTCCGAAGCCCACAAGGCCAGCGTCACCGGCGACACCGTCGGCGACCCCTACAAGGACACCGCCGGCCCTGCCGTGAACCCAATGATCAAGATCACCAATATCGTGGCTTTGCTGCTGCTGGCGGTCTTGGCCGGGCACTGATTTGTTCCGTCATTTCGGCGAAATGACGGAGCCAAACCTAAAATGGGCACCAACTGACCCGCCACAGCCTGTTCCAGCGCCGCGCGGATGACGCGTTGGTAGGGCATCCCTTCGGCTTCGGGCTGTAACTTGAAGGCGTGTGAATCAAATTCTGGGGAAAGCAAATCCTGCAGGAGCAATCCTCGCGGGTTCTTAAGTTAACCCGGCAGAGGATTACGGACCTTGAGCTCGGGATAACGTGAAAAATCCCGGTCGGCGGTCCAGAATTCGTCGATACCGTGCAGCAGGCAAAGTGCCGCGATGCGCGTGTCGTGAATTTGCGGGCCGGAAATTTGCCCGGCCAGTGCCAGGTCTTTGAGCTTGTTCCAATGTGTTCCGGACTCCGCAAGCAACGTGAGGCGCGGCGACTCCATCCAGGCGTCAATCTGTTCAAGCGCGGCCGCAGTTGGAGTCGGTGGTGCATAGATGCGCGGATGCGTGACGATGGCGAAGAACTCGTGGATACACGGCCATGGAATGGCCCACAGACCATTGCCCTCCGCCAGCGCCCGCACGGCTTCACGGGCCCGCGCATGCCAAGGGGAGTCCTTGCGGTGGGCATAAACCAGAATGTTCGTGTCGACGCCTATCACCCGCCGCGGCCCTCATAGGCCATGCCGCGTATACGTTCCCACGTTTCGTTCGTTAGCGGAGGCTGGAGCCCCGTGCCGCCAAAGGAAGCGTCCCGCAAACGGAATTCCCGATGCTGTTTGTGTTCGTCCACAACCTTGCGCAGACCCTCCTGGACAAGCGCCTTGAGGGTTGTCCGCTCTCTGCGGGCAAGCAGTTGCGCCTCGGCCAGCAAGCTGTCAGATATCTGAATTGTTGTTTTCATATGGCTAGCCATACCATAAAAACCATATAGCTGTCAACTGTCGTTGATGTACTTATATCATGATACTACCAAAGGTTGAAATCCATCGTAAGGTACTCTGGAGCGCTCCAAGCAGGAATTTACGTGTTTGGGCACTCTGCAGCCCATACCTTTAAAAAGCCGCTAGAGACCCCTTCAAATAGATTTAAAAGCCTATTGCGGTGCTATAGTCCTATTGTGGGTTCCCTCCAGCTTTACGACTTTGCGGTAGAGGTGCCAGGTGGAATGGCCCAGGAGCGGAAAGACCACGAGCAGGCCGGCAAACAGCGAGGCCAGCGACAGGGCCAGCAGGAATCCGATGATGAGGCACCAGACGAGCATGGGTTTGGGGTTGGCCAGGACGGATTTCACTGAGGTAATCATGGCAGTCACGAAATCCACGTCACGGTCAAACACCAGGGGCAGGGAAACCACGGTGATGGAAAACACCACCAGGGCCAGTGCGGCGCCGACGAGATTTCCCACCGCAAGGAAAACCATGCCGCGCGGCGTTGTGATGACAGCATCGAGCAGGGCGCTCAGGCTCAGCGGCTTGAGACCGAAAAACAGCACATAGATTGCAGCCGCGATATCCAGCCAGATCAGATAGGAAAACGTCGTCACCACCGCCATGATGCTGATGGCCTGGCCGTTCTTGTTGAAGAACGAGCTGAAGATCGCGCCGGCGGAAATGGCCATGCCGTTCTCCAGCCGCCGCGAGATTTCGTAGAGACCGCCTGCGGCGAAAGGGGCAACCAGGGCAAATCCGGTCGCCATGGGATAGGTGTAGGAGCCATAATTCATGCGGATCATCAGGAACAGGATCAGCCAGCCAAAGCCCGCATAGAGCAGTCCAAAGGAAAGGCTGAGCAGCGGCGCGCGCTGCATGTCGCGCAGCCCCGCCGCGAGGGCGCGAAGGACTGTGGCCACCGTGATGGTCGCCACCTCGGGTAATTTGCGGATTGGAACTGGCGCCGTCTCGCCGTCCGTCATGTCTGCCTGCGTTTTCCGGGATGAAGTGTCTTGCCAAGGATGCCGTCATCGCGGCCGATGACATGCATCGACGAGCCGACAATCAAGGGATCGGGTACAGCAACCACCCGCTTGTTCTTGTTGGCATAGGGCAGGGTATTGAGAAAATCCCTCATGCAGTTGATGCGCGCCCTTTTCTTGTCGTTGGATTTGACAATGGTCCACGGCGAGTCGGCAGTATCGGTATAGAAGAACATGGCCTCCTTGGCTTCGGTGTACTCATCCCATTTGTCGAGCGAGGCTTTGTCGATGGGCGACAGCTTCCATTGCTTCAGTGGGTCATGTTCACGGGAATCGAACCGTTTCTGCTGTTCATCGCGCGTTACCGAGAACCAGTATTTGAACAGCCGGATACCCGAGCGCACCAGCATCCGTTCGATCTCGGGGCATTGGCGCATAAATTCCAGATAGTCATTGGGTGAGCAGAAGCCCATGACCCGTTCGACGCCAGCCCGGTTGTACCACGAGCGGTCGAAGAACACGATTTCACCACCGGAGGGCAGGTTCTCGATGTAACGCTGGAAATACCACTGGCTGCGCTCCCGGTCGTTGGGTTTTTCAAGCGCCACAATGCGCGCCCCCCGCGGGTTCAGGTGTTCCATGAAGCGCTTGATGGTGCCGCCTTTGCCGGCCGCATCACGCCCTTCAAAGATCACCACAACCCGCTCGCCCGATTCCTTGATCCAGCTTTGCGCCTTCAGCAACTCCACATTGAGCTGGGCCATCTCTTCTTCATAGGCCTTGTTCCCCATGCGGTTCTTGTAGGGAAACTCGCCGGTCTCGAAGGCACGGCGCACTGAATCGGCGTCGTGGCGGTAATGGGCAGGTGATTTGACTGGCTGATGATCGGCCTTTGCGGGAGCCGGAGATTGCAGCGTAACAACTTCTTTCCCGACGGGAATGGCATCTGCGCTAACAGTATCATTTTGAGGCAATAGCTTCGCTCCCTGCATGATTGTTTTGAATCCTTTGGCCAAGTACCACTGACTTGTGCATCTGTGTCATTGATCTGTATCAATGCTGTGCAGGGCCAAGGTTCAGCAAGTCTTCTCAGAAGCCGGGCTTGGAACCCAGAATGCCCTTGAAGATGTCCTGCAGGATCGAAAGCTCGTTTCCGACCACCGGCGTTTTGCGCGAGTTGATATTGATAATGCGCCCGTCGTCCAGGCCGTATTGCGCAAAGCTCGTCACCTGGTCACTCTTGTCAAAGCGCACCGCAATGACTTCGCGGCTCACTTCCTTGGCCTGAAGAAAGGACCGGCCCTGCGTAACACTTGTAATGTAGTAATTGCTGTCGCCCTGGAAGTTGATGCTGGCGGTCGTCGATGGTGAGCCCAGAATCCCCTCAACTTCGGTCTTTGACATTCCTTCTGAAATCTGGCCAAAGGCGCCGGGCTTTGCCAGATAGCCATGATGTTCTATCTCGGGCGAGCAGGACGCGATGAGAGTTGCGAAGAAAGCCGCAATAAGCCACCGGGACGCACGTACAAGGTAATTTTCGGTCATGACAGGCAAACTGGTTCCACCACTTCAAAGTTCTCGCTTGACGGTCTTTTGCCCGAGCCGGGCAGTAACGGCAAGTCCATGATCCTCAATCGATTATTCAAGGGTCGTGAAAAACAGGAGAAACGCCTTTACGGGGCAATTGTGGCTGCCGCGCGGCATGTCCGGTTCTACGAAAAGATGGGTGTCCCCGACACCATCGAGGGCCGTTTTGAAATGATTGTGCTGCATCTCTTCCTTGTGCTGAACAGGCTGAAAAGTGAGGGCGTGGAAGATCTCCGCCAGCGCCTCACCGATGAGTTTTTCACCGACATGGACCATTCGTTGCGTGAACTCGGCGTGAGCGATGTGACCGTTGGCAAGAAAGTGCGCAAGATCGCTGAATCCTATTATGGCCGCGTGACCGCCTATGACACGGCGCTGAAGAACGGGCCAAAGGACTTGGAGGACGCGATAAGCCGGAATATCTATCCTTATTGCGCGCCAGGGAATTCAACGACGGCTATGGTCGCCTACATGCTCGACGCCATTGAAAGTCTCGGCAAGGTCCCGCTTGAACAAATTCTCAGGAGCGAATTGGGGTTCCAATGAAACAGGCCAGTTATGAGTTTTCGCGCCCGCTGCAGGTTGATCGCGTTCCTGCACTGGGCTGCCACGAGCGCATTGCCGCCGATGAAAAGGAATGCGCTGCCCTGGCAAAACGGCTTGGCATTCCCAAAATTCATGCCTTGGGCGGTCTTCTGCAAATCGTGCCCTGGCGAGGCGGAGGCTTGAAGGTAACCGGAACCCTGAAGACCAAGGTCGACGAGTTGTCGGTGGTCAGCCTGGAAGTTTTCACCTCGGACCTCGCATTCGAAATCGAGCGTTATTACCTGTCGCCCCGGGCCAGTAACCCGGCCGCGGACGAAGATGCGGATATTATCGAAAACGGCATCGTTGACTTGGGGGAAATCCTGGCTGAGACCATGGCCCTTGAACTTGACCCCTATCCCCGGCAGGAAGGCGAAGTGTTTCAAGATATCGAAGAGCATCCAGAGGTTGCAAAGGTGTCACCCTTCATTGCCTTGTCCAAACTGAAACCGAACTGAAACAACGGTCCAAATCTAGTTGAAAAATAAAGGGTTGTTTCCCCTGCGATTGCCTTTATTTTCCCGACTCACAAGATTTCCTTCGCTTATGCCGAATAATGCGGCAAAGCCTGATACTGCGGATTAATGACAAGCAACCTGACGATAGCACTTGATGCAATGGGCGGCGATTTGGGACCTGGCATAGTCGTTCCCGGCGCGGAGCTCGCAGCTATCCGTCATCCAACCTGCCGGTTCCTGCTCTTTGGCGATAAGGCTGTTATCGCCCCCTTGCTTGAGCAATACCCCAAATTGAAAGCCAAGGCTGAAATCCGTCACACTGAAGTTGCTGTGGGCATGACGGAAAAACCGAGCCAGGCGCTGCGCCGCGGCCGTGGCAGGAGCAGCATGTGGCAGGCGATTGACGCTGTGCGCAGCGGTGAGGCGCAGGCTGCGGTTTCCGCCGGCAACACCGGAGCATTGATGGCCATGTCGCGGTTTGTGCTGAAAACCTTGCCCGGCATTTCGCGGCCCGCCATCGCCGCCATCTGGCCTACGCTGCGGGGGGAAAGCATCGTCCTCGATGTCGGCGCTACAATTGGCGCAGATGCCTCCCAACTGGTTGAGTTTGCCATTATGGGCGAAGCCATGGCCCGCTGCCTTTTTGGCTTGACCCGGCCCACCGTTGGTCTGTTGAACATCGGTGTTGAAGAGGTGAAGGGACTGGACCAGGTCAAAGACGCGGCAAGGCTTCTCCGTGAAATGAGCTTGCCCATGGAATATGTGGGGTTTGTCGAAGGCGACGATATCGGCAAGGGCACGGTCGACGTCGTGGTGACAGAAGGTTTTACCGGCAACATTGCCCTGAAAACTGCCGAAGGCACGGCCAAGCAGGTCGCGACGTTCCTGAAGCTCGTGCTCAATCGCACGTGGATGTCAAAACTTGGCGCGCTGTTGGCCAGCGGTGCGTTTAACGCCCTTCGTGACAGGATGGATCCGCGCAAGCACAATGGCGGTGTTTTTGCCGGCCTCAACGGGGTCGTCGTCAAAAGCCACGGCGGTACGGATGAATTGGGCTTTGCCACTGCCATTGACGTGGCAATTGAAATGGTGCGCAATGGCCTTGTCAAAAAGATCGCCGAAGATGTTGCGGAAATGAATGCCATCATGGTGCCGGTAGCGCAGGTGGCAGAGTGAGTGGTGTAATGGTGAGGTCAACAATCGAAGGCGTGGGCTCCGCATTGCCAAGGCGGATCATGACCAATGCCGATATCAGCAAGATCGTCGACACCACGGACGAATGGATCGTCGAGCGCACAGGGATCAAGGCGCGCCACATTGCGGCGGAAGACGAAACCACCCGCACCCTTGCGGTACAGGCAGCCCGCAATGCTCTTGAACACGCCAAGCTCACGCCCGCCGACATCGACCTGATCATCGTTGCAACCTCAACGCCTGACAAAACTTTTCCGGCAACGGCAACCCAGGTGCAGGCCGATCTCGGCATCACCCGGGGCGCGGCGTTTGATGTGCAGGCCGTGTGCTCGGGCTTTGTGTATGGGCTGACGATCGCCGATAATTTTATCCGGGGCGGCCAATCCCGATGCGCCCTGGTCATCGGCTCCGAAACTTTTTCGCGTATCCTCGATTGGAACGACCGCACCACCTGCGTGCTCTTTGGCGATGGGGCAGGGGCCGTTGTGCTGCGCGCTGGAAACGGCGCAGGCACCAATGATGACCGGGGCATTCTCGGCTGTTATATTCATTCCGATGGCCGCTATTGCGACAAGCTTTATGTCGATGGCGGCCCCTCGACCACCAAGACCGTCGGCCACCTGCGCATGGAGGGCCGCGAGGTCTTCAAGCATGCCGTCACCAATATCGCGGCTGTCATGGAAGAGGCCATCACCAAGGCCGGCCTGAAACCCATGGACATTGATTGGTTTGTTCCGCATCAGGCAAATCGCCGCATTCTCGAAGGCACCGCGAAGAAACTGGGTGTTCCGGAAGACCGGATTGTGATTACCCTCGACCGTCATGGCAATACGTCGGCGGCTTCAATTCCCCTGGCATTTGACGCTGCGGTCAAGGATGGCCGCATCAAACGCGGGCAACTCGTGCTCATGGAAGCTATGGGCGGCGGTTTCACCTGGGGAGCGGTTCTTGCCCGGTTTTAGAGTGAGTCGTAAGCCTTTGAGTTTTCATAATTTTCTATTGACCCAATCGGTTGGCCGACTTAACTTGTGATGGTTCTTGCAAGGGGAAAAACATGGCAAGCAAGACTCTGACGCGTGCGGATTTAAGCGAAGCGGTGCACCGGGACATTGGCCTGTCACGTACCGAATCAGCTGAGATGGTAAAGTCTGTTCTGGACCTGGTTTCAACGGCTCTGGTCGAAGGAACTTCGGTGAAGCTTTCGTCCTTTGGAACCTTCATGGTGCGGAGTAAGAAGGGGCGAATCGGACGCAATCCCAAGACGGGAGAAGAGGTTCCGATTACCCCGCGCCGGGTGATGGTGTTTCGTCCAAGCCAGGTGATGAAAAATGTTATCAATGGCCTTGAGCCGGGTAGTGATGATTGAGTATCTCTTCTTGTTGAGCCGGAGATAGTTCTTGGAAAAATCACCCGACGCATTCCGTACCATCAGTGAGGCCGCCGAGGAGCTTGATGTTCCCCAGCACGTCCTGCGCTTCTGGGAAACCCGGTTTGCCCAGATAAAGCCCATGAAGCGGGCGGGCGGCAGGCGCTACTACCGCCCGGCTGACCTTGACCTGCTGAAAGGCATTCGTAGCCTTCTTTACAGCGAAGGCTATACGATCCGCGGCCTGCAACGTATCCTGAAAGAGGAAGGCGGCGCCTACGTCACCGGCATTGGCCGTGGCGAAATCGTGGCCCGCAAGCGCGATATGGAGCTGGACGGCGTTCCAAAGCCGGGCCAGGCCCAGATTGCGCCCCGCTTCCGTGGTTCGGCACCGCTTCCCGGCAGGGCACCGCTGGCGCGACCCGGAGGCAGCGTGGGCGAAGCCCCGGTTTTCGTGCACAAGCTATCGGATATGCAGGCCGACGCCCTGAAGGCTGCCTTGCGGGATCTGGGGGACGCCAGGAAACTGCTGGATCCCACCTCCAGAATCTGAGCTTTTCGCCGCAACACAAAATAAAGACGCCTTGTTTATGGGTATTCCTTTCAGGTCTGGGATAGGCACGTAACATCTATGTCTTTGTGGCGAACAATCCTGCTGGCAGTAAATCTTGTCGGCGTAAGATTCGCTGGTGCCGCCATCGGCCTCGCCAGCCAGATCCTGCTGGCGCGCCTTCTCACGCAGAATGACGTGGGCATCGTGTTCATGGGCATGAGTGCCGCGGCTTTCATAAGCCTGCTGATCACCGGCGGTTATCCAACCCTCGCGATCACCTGCTTGCCGCGCTACTACGCGTTGGGGCGCAAAAACCTCGTGCGCGCCTTCCACTTCGCATCCCTGCGCGACAGCCTATGGATTTCGCTGGCGACATTTGCTCTCGCAGCAATCGTCTATTTCTGGCTGCCGCTGAACGATGGCATCAAGACTGCGTTGCTCTTCGGATGTCTTTCGGCACCCGCCTCGGCCTTCATCAGAATGAACAGTGCCGCCGCGAATTCCGTCCGGCGCTATGCGCTCTCCTATGTTCCCGACTTCCTCTATCGTCCGGGGCTCCTGCTGGCCTTTCTGCTTGCCGCATGGGCACTGGGAATGCACCTGGGCGTGGTGCAGGTGCTCATGGCCTTTGTCGTCATGAACACCATCGTGGCGCTTGGCCAAGCCTGGTTCATCAGGGGTGAAGGCATATTTTCGGGGCTGAAGTGGCCCCGTCGTCATGACTTGGCATCTTTGTTGCGCGGCAGGGCAGCAGCCCTGGTTGTTGTGGGGGCTGTTGCGGCCTCCTTCGCTGATATTGTAACCCTCATCGCCGGGTTCTTCTTGCCTGCCGAGGAAGTGGCGCTTGTTGGCGTGGCCATCAGGCTTGCGGCTCTGGCCGGCTTCATCACCCAGGCAACCCAGCAGTTCATCCTGCCGGACCTGACCGCGGCCATGACCCGCGGCACGGCCCAACAGGTGCAGGCCATTCTGCTGCGCATCAATGTCATCGGCCTTGGCGCTATCCTGGCCTGTGTGGTGGGTGCCACGCTCTTTGGCACCTGGGCCCTGAGAATCTTCGGTGCTGAATATGAGGTTGGCCACTGGCCCCTCGTGTTGTTCATGGTCAGCCAGGCCTTCCGTGCGGCAAGCGGTATGAACCAGCATCTCCTGTCTCTTGCCGGCTACCAGATCAGAACGGCAGGATCCTGCCTGGTTGCAATGGGCGCGCTGATCGGCGGAACGGCATTGCTGGCGCCGAACCTCGGTGTCATGGGGCTCGCCATTGCGGTGATCCTTGCCGACGCAGTATGGGCGGCACTTCTCGCCCTTCAGGCCCAACGGCTCACCGGCCGCCGTGGCGACATACTAGGCGTGTGGTCCGCGAAAAATGCCTAAATTCCCCCATCAGTAATCAGTACTTTCGCTTTCCGGGGCAGGATGCTAACACCCCCGTCAGTCGGAGCGTAGCGCAGCCCGGTAGCGCACTATTCTGGGGGGATAGGGGTCGCGGGTTCGAATCCCGCCGCTCCGACCACTATTTCCCGTTTTCTGGAACACTTTCGCAATGGCTTCACAAAGGCTTTTGCATGTACGCTGCCGACGCTGCAAAAAGCCCCCACATCATGCCCAGCATCCAATAGAAATGGCGCCAGTGGTCCGTGTCGATCTGCACACCCTGTAAAATGGTGGCGAGCAGGGGGCAGAACACCACGATGGCCCAGTTCTGCCACGGCGTGCGCATCAAAACCGTCTTGAAACCGATTATGATCGTGCTGATCATCAGGAGAATATAGGAAATGCCGCCAAGCCATCCGTAGGATGCAAAGGCATTGATGTAGACGTTGTGCGGGTCGAGCCCCATGATTTTCTGAAAAAAGGTCGGCCCAAAGCCAAGTGGCTGCTGCAGCAGAAGCGGAATGCTGTTGAGCTGGTTGCCGAAGCGCCCCTTCTCGCCGGTGTCATACTGCTTGGCGAGGGTAAAGCGATCAAGAAACAGGTCGCGAATGCCGTCGATGGAAAGCAGGATGGCAAGCAGGGCCGCGAGGCTGAGAATGCCAAACAAGGTTATGAGAACAATCCGGCTTCGCGTGCCCGTGGACGGTGTCAGGATGAAGGTGAGGGCAATCATCAGGGCGCTCGAGAGCAGGAAACTGATCCACGCGCCGCGCGAGAAGGCCAGGAACAGCGCTGCCAGAATGAGGAGCAGGGCCGCCATCGCCAGAAACTTGTGACGCTGGGTTCCCAGCATGAATCCCTGCACCAGCATCACGCCCGGAAGCAGCAGATAGGTTGCAAACACGTTTGGGTCCTTGAACGTGCTCACCGCTCTCGAATAGAGCGAGAACGACCCGCCAAACCCTGCCACATTGAAATAGCCAATGATGCCGAAAATCGAGGCAATCACCGCCGCAATGACCAGCCCATTCTTGATCAGCGCCATCCGGCGCAAGGGATCGTGGGCAACATAGAAGGAAAAAAAGACCGCCGAAACCGCCATGTAGAATGAAGTGATGACAAACATCATGGCCCGGTGATCTTCGGTGACCTGCATGTAGCTCAGAAAACCTCCGAGGTTATAGAGCAGCAGAAACAGCACCAGAGGCACGGCAGCCGACGAGATCGTCAGGCCGGAAACCAAGAAGCACGCGATGACCAGAATGAGGAAAACATCGCAGGGTGCCGGCTCGGCGATCACATAGAAGCTTGAGGCAAACATCAGCCAGACGAACGTGGCCTGCAGTTGCGCAAGTGTTATCCCGAGGAATCGAACGCCTGGGGGTGCGGGAGCCATGCCAGCGGCGGCGCTCAAGACCCGATCTCTACGTTCAAAGGCATGGCACCCTACCGTCATCGCATGACAGGAATCTATGGGTCGGGGATGGTTAACAGGACCTTAAATTGGGTTCTGCGGGGCAGGGAGCAACTGGCAATAGAAGTCCGTGACCCGCCTTGCCATGGTCTCAGCACTGAACGAAGCCTCCGTGGCTTCCGCAAGCGCCGTCGCGTCAGCCGCAATGGCGCCAGGAATGGCGAGCGCCATTTCGATATGGCGGGCCAGCGCCTCGGGGTTAGCAACGGGACAAAGGTTTTTGGCGGGCAGGATCTCCGGAATTCCTCCAACCTCGCTGGCGATGATCGGCACGCAACCCGCGGCAGCCTCCAACACGACATAGGGAAAGGATTCCGCCCGCGACGGCAATACCAGCAGGCGGCCCCGCCGCAGCGCCTCAGCCGTCGGCAGCCGGCCGGGAAACATAACATTATCCGCAAGACCCAGCGCCTGTGCCAGGCTTTGAAACGCGGCGAGATCAGGCCCGTCGCCGACCAGGCAGGCCGACACGGACCGTTTACGCCTGATAATGGCAAGCGCCTTCAACAGCACATCGACACCCTTGAGGTAGCGCATATCGCCAAGGAACAGCACATCGGCCGCGTCATCGCCGGGTCTTATTCTATAAAATTCTTCCGTCCACAGACCATTGTGGATCACCGTATTGCCGATGTTGCCAAGTCCAATTTTCTGAGCGAAGTTCCGGCGTTCAAATTCACAGACAAAGATCATTCCCGATCCGAATCGCGCCAGCGCCCATTCGGAAGCCAGGAAGACTGCGCCGGGAAACCCAAGCCAGTCATAATGCAAGCTGCCCCCGTGCGGCGTGTATACCGATGGAATTCCCAGCGACCAGGCCGCAAGCCGGCCATAAAGGCCGCCCTTGGCACCATGGCAGTGGACGACGTCGGCACCCAGTTTCTGCGCATGGCCTCGCGTTCTTCTGATTGCCGAAAAATCGCCAAAGCCAGGCAGCCGGGAAATGCTAATGCGCTCTATTCCGAGTTTGCAGCTGGGCGCAATACCATCGAGCAATTGAACCGCAGTGCCGCCGCCCGTTGTCGAGTCGCAGATGATGCCAACCTCATGGCCCATTTCATACTGTCCGCGTGCCAGATCGCGCACATGGCGGAACAGGCCGCCAACCGGGGTTCTGAAAACATGCAGGATTTTCATGGTCGGGCGTCCCGGTCAGAACCAGCGTTCGCGCACGTAAATGATATCGCCGGGATAGACCTGTGTGGTGACCGGTGCCCGGTGTGTCTCCGTGCCGGCCACGTTTTTGCGGGTGATCAGCACCTCGCCCTGGTCGGCGCGCGTGCCGTAACCGCCGGCGATCGCGATGGCGTTCTGCACGGTGATTCCACTTTGATAGGCGAAGCTCCCCGACGTTGTGACTTCTCCCAGAATATAGAAAGGCCGCAAGGCCGTTGCCTGGACCGAAACCTTGGGATCACGCAGATAGCCATTGAGCAGCCGGGCGGTAACCAGCCGCTCGATTTGCGGTGTTGTCAGTCCGGCGATATGAACCGATTGCACGTAGGGCAGGGAGATGTTGCCAGAACCATCTACGAGATAGTCCCCGGTGAGGTCACTTTCGCCGGCTACGCGGACGGTCAGCCGGTCGCCCGCGCCCACCTTGTAACCCGACAGATATTCATAGGCAGCAGCCGTTCCCTGCGTGCCAAAAGGAGCAACAGAACCGGCAGAATCATGGGAGGGAAGCTGGGAGATGCTGGAGACCGCGGAAGGGCCTTCGGCAATGCTGCCGTCGGCCATTAAGCCTGTGCCGCCAGCAGGAGAAACCGGGCCTGCCTGGTCCCATGTCTGCGAACAACCAGTGAGAGTCAGCGCCGCCAGAAAAAGGATACAGATACGCTTACGCACGAGTTTCAGTCCAGACTGCCAAACGCGGGCCTTCAAGCGCCCGCAGGGCCAACATAGGACAATTATGGTTAGCAATGACTTAAGCGCGGACCCTGGCAGCATTAAGGAATTGGTTACCATAATTGCCCAAAACAAAGGGTTACAGAGCTTCAATAGAGTGCCCGGCACCACCATGAATTACCCACCACAATTCGCGCCCGCGATCAACTTGCTCGACGTTGTGCGCGGCGTGTGGCGGCGGAAATTGGTGATCCTGGTCTTCACCCTGCTTTCCCTCTGTGCCGGCCTCGGCGTGATCAAGGTTTTCAAGCCGGTTTATTCCAGCGAAGCCCTGGTGCTGATCGAGAACCTGGCATCGCCTTATGACCAGACCCAGACACCGGGTGATGCGCGCCCCGATCCTGTCGATGACCGCGTGATCAAGAGCCAGATGTCGGTGTTGAAGTCACAGGATCTCGCCCAACGCGTCATTTCAACGCTGAAGCTTCAGGACCGCGCCGAATTTGATTCTTTGAAGGAAAAAGGTCTGGGTAAGATCAAGCAGCTCATGCTGGCTCTAGGTTTTGGTGAGGACCCACGCCTTCAAACCAAAGAACAACGGGCGCTGAAGCGCCTGACCGAAGAGCTGGTCGTGTATCAAGTTCCGGAATCAAACGTATTGGCTGTAAAATACACAGCCTCAAATCCCGCAACGGCGGCGGAAGTCGCCAACACGCTGGTCGAGATCTACATTGCCTCAACCACGGAAGCCAACTCGCAGCCCACTTCGCGCGCGCGAGACTGGATTGCCAGGCAAATCGAGGACTTGCGGAAGAAGGTGGCGGGCTCCGATGCGAAGATAGAGGAATTCCGCTCCCAGGCAGGTTTGCTGCAAGGTGAAAATTCAACCCTGGGGACCCAAGAGCTATCCGAACTCAATTCCCAGATAACCCTTGCCCAGTCGGTGCGCACCGAAGCTGAGGAACGGGCCAAGTCGATAAAAAATCTTCTGGCTTCCAAGGGATCGGTTGCTGGTTCAACCGATGTGCTGAATTCCGCCATTGTCCAAAATCTCCGTGAACAGCAGGTCACATCGGCCCGGCGCGTAGCCGAACTTTCGGCCACCTATCTGCCCAATCATCCAAAGATGATTGCCGCCCAGAACGATCTCCGGAACATCGACCGCCAGATTCGCAGCGAAGCCCTGAAGCTGGTCGACAGTCTGGACCAGCAGGCCAAGATTGCCGAAGCAAGGGAAAGCTCGTTGCGTGCACGATTGGAAGAAATGAAAGGCCGGAAGTCGGCGGATAATCTCAGCGAGGTGAAGCTCAAGGCTCTCGAACGCGAATCGGCCGCCGACAAGGCGCTGCTTGAATCGCTGCTTCTGCGCTATGCCGATGCAAGCGCACGCCAGGACCTGACCACCCAGCCGGGCATGGCACGCATCATCCAACAGGCCGAAGCGCCTACGTCTCCATCCTTCCCAAAATCCGGTCCGCTCGTTCTTCTGATTACCTTTGCCGGCCTGGCCTTGTCGCTCGGACTTTCGTTCCTTTCGGAAATCATGAAGGCCGCAGGCAGTCTTCCTATGCCGGTCCTGAATGCGGGATCGGTCTCCAGAGAAACATCTCCGCCAGTGGAGGCTTTTGCTGCCCAACCCAATGATTTGCCAACGCCTGCACCGCGTCCACCTGCTGCAGAGGCCATCATTCACCCACTGGCCATTTTCCCATCGGCTTCGTCAACGTCGTGGAACCAGGAGCTTCTCAGCAATGTCGGTCAGTTGGACCGCAACGGGCTGGCCAGCGCAGCGTCGAAGGTGGCCGAGTGGGCACTCAGGCTGCATCGGACCGTAGGACTGCGCCGCCTCGCCATTGCAAGTCTGGGAGGTGGCGTGGCGGACTCCTCAATGGCCACGGTTGTGATCGCTCGGGCCGTTGCCTCAAAAGGTTTACGCGTGGTTGTTGTTGATCTGGCAACATCGGGATCGAGTGTTGACGTCCTGTTTGGCCTCGAGCCCGGCCCCGGATTTGTCGATCTTCTGGCGGGAGCCACCGACTTCACCAAAGTCATCGCCCGCGATCCCCATTCAAGCGCTCATCTCCTGCGCCTTGGCCTTGAGAAAAATCAGTCGGTCATCTCGTTGGTTGACCAGCGTACCGAGGCAGTCCTCGCTGCCTTGGGAAGCATTTATGACATCGTCATTCTCCATGCAGGCGAAGCAACGATCAAGACGCCGCAACTGGTCGGCAAGTGCCAAGCAGCGCTCCTGCTGGCACCGGGGCTGCGCCAGAAGGACGTGGCAGACGCGGCCCGGGCATTGCTGGAATCCGGCATGGTTGATATCCAGTTTGGGCG